>JAIXPV010000444.1 GCA_027486105.1 Runella sp.
GAGAACTCGTGTTGACTAATCCGGAAAGCTACAAATACCGCCGCCGCCACGGTGATCGTTACCCGATTATCATTGAAGATACCAAGCCCTACGCGGATGTCATTGCGCTGGTAGAAAACGGCACCGAGCTACCGATTCGTGTAGTGATTGATACAGGGGCGGGCCATGCGCTGTTGATTGACAAATCTAATGATAATAAAATCCAACTTCCCGAGAAAGTCCTTCGTGCTCAACTAGGACGCGGACTCAATGGAGTCATTAACGGAAGTCTAGGTCGAATCGATAAAGTCCGTTTTGGCAAATATGAATTGGACAACGTACTGGCTTCTTTTCCCGACAGTTTGGGTTTTGGGGTAAAATTTGCTGCTCGCAACGAACGACAAGGAAATATCGGCTGTGAATTGTTGCGACGTTTTCGGGTTACTTTCAACTATGCAGAGCGCTACATGGTGCTCAAACCCGTCAAACGTCGCCTGAAAGAAACCTTTGAGCATGACATGAGTGGCATGGAGTTGCGGGCCAAGGGCACTGACCTCCGCACATTCTACATCGACAAAGTCATTGAAGGCTCACCAGCTTGGGAGGCTGGGCTACAAGAAGGCGATGAAGTCTTATTTATCAATAATAAATCTTCAGACGAACTGGTTATCAGTGAAGTATACAAACTTCTTCAAAAAGGAGAAGGCAAAGAAATATCGCTCCTTGTTCGTCGGAAAGGAGCTATCCAATTTGCTAGATTTCAACTTAAACGAATGATTTGAGGCAGAGAGGTAAATGGGAATTTGGGGGAGGAAACTCATGTTTCCTCCCTTTTTTGTGCTCTTCCTTTCGATTTTTATGAAGGAAACGAAATTTTTCCCATTGATACGCTAGGTACCCCTTCTCTGCTTCCAAAATCAGTGGGTTGGCCGCAGAGTGCTTCATTGGCCAAAATGGCAAACAAGACGGCTTCTTTGGCATCTCCCACAATTCCTAATGAATCAGTGACATCCATTTCGTAATCTGGTAACAATTCGCGTAAAGCTACCACCAATACGGGGTTGTGCATTCCGCCTCCACTTAAAAAAAGGCGATAACTTTCGTCTTTTTTACAAACTCTCAGGATGGACTCCGCAATGGTTTCGGCCGAAAACCGGGTTAGGGTAGCCATTAGGTCTTCGGGGGCTAGCGAAGTCGTGCCGCTTCGTTGTTGCGCCAAACGTACATAATCGAGGCTGAATGATTCTGGGCCTGTAGTCTTAGGGAATGGGGCGTCGAAAAATGCATCTTTTTTGAGGTATTTCAATAGTTCAGAGTGTACTTTGCCGCTCGCGGCAATTTTACCGCCTTTGTCGTAAGGTAAGTTGAAGAATTTTCGGGCAAAAGCATCAATCAGGGTGTTTCCAGGGCCAGTATCAGTCACAAACACTTCTTGGGCGTTCAGATTACCAGGTAAGTAAGTAAAGTTGGCAATCCCACCCATGTTGAGCATAATACGATTTTCGTTTTTTTTGGAGAAAATAAAATAATCTCCATACACGGCTAATGGCGCCCCTTCTCCGCCAGCGGCACAGTGTTTTTGACGAAAATCACTTAGAGTTATTATTCCTGTCGTAACAGCTATGTGGTCGCCGTCGCCAATTTGGAGAGTCGAGTTGGGATACTTTTCGATCCGATGGAGGATTTTGGGCGCATGAAAAACGGTTTGTCCGTGACTGGCCACGATGTCTATGTCGCTTGGAGTAAGGTTGAATTTTTGCAGACTTTCCAAAATCATCTTGCCGTGAAGTTTTCCAATCCATGCATTGAGCAGGCAGAGCAGCTGAAAATCTATTTCTTTTTTTGCAAATACTTTCCGTATTTCATCTTTAATATCTTCGCTGAAAATAACGGTGTCGAAGTGTTCGAGTGTTACGTGGGTTTGGGAGCCGCTTCCGCTAAAACGGCAGACTGCAATGTCTAACCCGTCCATTGAAGTACCCGACATCAGGCCCACGATTCGCCGCTCGGGTTTTTGAGCTATTTGAAAAAGATTTACTAGGTTTGGATTCATAGCATAAGTTAACAATCAATAGGTGCTTAATTTTGGGGTATGTGGGATGGAATCAATCAATATCAGTTTTTTGAAAGTATTCTTTTTGAAACCTTTGGCAAGGCGGTCGAAGTGAATGACGCCCGCTTTGTAGCGGGAGGGAGTATCAATACGGCGGCCCGTGTACTTACGCCCGAAGGTACGTTTTTTGTCAAATTTAACCATGCCGAAAAAGAAGATATGTTTGAAAAAGAGGCGCGTGGTCTAGCCCTTTTACGAAGCACAAATGCGATTCATATTCCTGAGGTGTATGGCTATGGCAAAAACGGCGGCCGCGCCTACTTAATTCAGGAGTTTGTCGAAAGTGGCGGACAGCACCCAGATTTTTGGCGAACTTTCGGCTGGGCGCTCGCCGAGCTACATTCTCACACGCAGCCTTTTTTTGGGTTAAAATTCGATAATTACCTTGGCTCGTTGGAACAGAATAATGATTTTTATGAAAACGGCATTGACTTTTTTGTAGAAAAACGGCTACGCCCCCAGGCAGGATTGGCATTGTACAATAACCTGATTGGGTCTGATTTGTACAGTCGCTTCGAACGCTTCTATCCAATGCTTAAAGATTTGCTTCCTGCTGAGCGGCCCGCGCTTATTCACGGCGATTTATGGTCGGGTAATTTCCTCATCAATGAGCACGGGAGAGTTTCTCTTATCGACCCCGCTCCTTACTACGGATTTCGGGAAGCTGAATTGGCATTTACGCATCTATTTGGAGGTTTTGATGATGAATTTTACGAAAATTACCAAGAGGCGTTTCCTTTAGAGCCTCATTTTGAAGCCCGTATTCCAATCTATAATCTTTATCCGTTGCTGGTTCATGCTAATCTTTTCGGGAGAAGTTACCTGCCTCCCGTTGAGCGACTCGTTAAGCGGTATGTAGGGGACTAAAATTTGATGTTTTTGGTAAAAAATTGGATGTAATCTAGATAGTTAAAAAATTGTATATTTTTTATAATTATCAATATTATATTTTCAATAATTTAACTTTGAAAATATAATATTTTGTAGTTTTGCGTAGAAGCTTTCCCAACAACAATCTCAATGATGGTAAATTATGGAAACCAAAACTGACCAACACATTGCAGTACCAGTAGGTGTAACGTTGGACCGTTATATCATGCACAATCAAAATGCTTTTTCGTTTGCCACGGGGGAGCTTTCACAACTTTTGAGAGACATAGCGCTTGCGGGGAAAATTATCAACCGGGAAATTAACCGAGCGGGGTTGATTGATATTACGGGAGGGTTCGGAACCAATAATGTGCAGGGCGAAGCGCAACAGAAACTCGATGTGGTGGCCAATATTCGGTTTATTCGTGCGCTTATCAACGGGGGAGAAGTTTGCGGGATTATTTCGGAAGAAGAAGATGATATTATTCACACTGGAAACAATCAAAGTAAATACGTGGTAGCCATCGACCCCTTAGATGGCTCTTCCAATATTGACGTCAATGTGTCTATCGGTACCATTTTTTCCATTTATCGGCGGGTAAGCCCCATTGGTGAGAAACCTACCATTGAGGACTTTCTGCAAGGCGGCGATAGGCAGGTGGCGGCAGGGTATATTCTCTACGGTTCATCTACTATTCTCGTATACACGACGGGCAACGGTGTAGCAGGTTTTACGTATGATTTTTCGTTGGGAGAGTTTATTCTTTCCCATGCCAATATTCGCAGCCCGCAGGATGGGAAGATTTTTTCTTACAATGAAGGCAATTACAACAGCTACGAAAGCTTCGTACGAGAATACCTGATAGAATGTCGCAAACGCAGTTATTCGGCGCGCTACATTGGCTCATTGGTGGGAGATTTTCACCGAAACCTACTCAAAGGCGGTATTTACCTGTATCCGCCCACTACCAAAGACCCCAAAGGAAAATTGCGGCTTTTGTACGAATGTTTTCCGCTAGCCATGATTGCCGAACAGGCGGGAGCCAAAGCGACCAACGGCTTTCAACGTATATTGGAGGTCGAGCCAGAATCACTTCACCAGCGGGCGCCACTTTACATAGGTGCCGAAACGATGGTCAATGAGTTGATGAATCTAATTTGAGTCACTTAGAAACGCCCCAAACGATAGCGAGCAGAAATAAACAGGCCTGCGGTATTCAGCTTTATTTTGCCTAAACCCACTTGGGCCAATGGTAATTTGAAATAAGGCTCCGCCTGAAGGCTGAATTTTTGGCCAATCTGACGCTCAAAGCCCATCGAAAAATTTAAAACACCAAACCAATAATTACCCGTAGAGCCTTCCCAGTCGTACCATTTTATGTTGTAAGAATGTGGAGGATAGGTATAGATGTATTTCTCGTTGAGCATTTTATAGCTAGTGATTCCCGTCGAAACGAACCAGCGTTTGTTGGGTGATTGAGTAATGTCATACCGCACGTTGAGTGGAATATCGAGTACTTTACAGGCTGCTTCGATGGCACTTGGGCGTGCTTTTTGTGAGTTCCAGACTTCGGGCCAAATGTACTGGCTGCCAGTGGCATCGTAGAGTTTCATGGCACGTAAAGCGCCCGCTTGAATACTTATTCTATTACTGACACGGTATTCGAGCATGGCTCCCAATGTGGTTCCGGGCCGTTTCATCTGGTCAAATCCAATGTAACTCAAATCGGGGGCGACCAACATCCGCAGGCTTAGGCCTTTTCTGAAAAGCGCCGCCGCTTCGGTTTGCGTAGCTTTGGCTACTACAGGTGAGGGCGGTGGAGGAGTATACGAAACCGTAGGAGAGGCATACATTACACTAAGCACGTGCCAAGGGTGGATGGTTAGCGTATTTGGGGTACTGCCCCGAAGCATGGGGCTTGGGTTTTCTTTATTTCCATTATTGTTAAGAAGCGAAATCGTAGCCGACGTTGACTCTTTTGAATCGGAGTTGGATGCGACCGCAGAGTGTTCTAACTCAATGCGTGCTTGCTTTGTGATGCTAGATTTGCTGTTTTTGGGCGTATTGCTGGTATTTTTTACCGCTTTTTTACTAATTCTTGAATCGTTGCTAGACAACAAAGGTTTTTCAGAAAGCGTAAACGATGGGCGGGGTGATTTATTTGGATAATCTGCTTTGGCTTTTTTGTTCGTTTCCCGAGTCGTTTGCTCCTCAGATTTAGCGGAGAGTGTAGACGACTCGACACCAATATTTTCGGGGTTGGTGGCGGTATTGGTGATTTTACTGTTCCCTGAAAATGTTTTAGATGCTTTGGGGTTATCAGAAATGACCTCTTTCGTTTTGGTTGAATTATCGGGTAATACCGCTGCTGGTTCCCCAGCATCTCTTACCGCAGATTCAGGGTTTTGCTTAGAGTTAATTTGTTCAAGAGTGCTTGAATTATATTCAGAAGCCGCTTGAGGTGGTTTTATTGTCTGGGGTTGATTGTTTGCTTCGGTGGTTGAGCTTGGACTTTGTGGAGTGGCAGACGGTGCAACGGCAAGTTTACGGGACAGCGATGTGTTAATTTTGGGCCACAAAATAACACCGCCAATGATAACACTGGAGAACAATAATAGCCACAGTACTAAAGGCAGGAGCGAACGTTTTGTTGGGGTTTCGTTAGTGTCAGTACTGTCTAATTTTTTGCGCATTGCAGCCCATGCTTTGGGCTCAAATTCAGGCTCAAACTCCTCAGCAGCTTTTCTGAAGAGCCCGTCCAGCGAATCATCTGGGAACTCTTGCATACTCATTGCTTTTCTTTTTTGATAACATAACTCTTAAGTTTTCGCGGGCACGGGCCAAATTTGATTTGGAAGTGCCTTCGCTTATGCCCAATCGCTGGGCTATTTCTTCGTGTGAATAACCATCAATGACGTATAAGTTGAATACGGTACGGTATGATGGGGTAAGTTGTTGAATGAGTTCAATCAAATCTTCGTGCGCCAATGTACTGTAGACGTTGTCACTGTCAGTAGAGGCAAGGGTATTTTCGGCAACACTGAGATCTGTGTTGTGTTGAAATTTTGCATTTTGACGATAATGGTCCAAGGCGGTATTTATCATGATGCGCCTCAACCAAATTTTAAAGGGCTTTTCAGCATCGTACATCTGAACTTTTTGGAATATTTTCAGAAAACCATCATTGACTACTTCAAGGGCCTCTTCGCGGTTTGGAACATAGCGCATACAAACTCCCATAGCGAAACCATAGAATTGCTTATACAGCAATTCCTGACACTTGCGGTCGTTTTTCAGACAGCCTTCAAGCAGTTCCGGCAAAGTTTTCAACGCACGAGAAAATAACATCTAGTAATCGTTTACGGAATTCTAAAATGATTGGTTGCGTCTATGTTTTCGAAAAGATAAGATTTTTTTTGACGCACTATAATGACACCCGCGCAAATTGCATATTTATTAAACTGAATTTTTAAGGTTTGTCAATTAAAAGTGTCTTTTACATAAAATAATCTTTGAAAAATTAAGTATTCATAGCCTTCTGTTTACTTGTATTGCATTTAAAATGACCCAATCCTTACCGCCCATGAAGAAGCCCTACATTTTTTTTCTCGTTATACTTTCTTTGCAATGGACTCCAAGAAAGGAAATTGCTGACCCGTCGGCATATCTGAACGACCTAAAAACCGAACTAACCAAAGAGTGGCCCAAAAATAGAGCAATCAATCTGGTCTTTCACGGTCATTCAGTACCAGCGGGCTACTTCAAGACACCCGTCGTTAATACTTTGGAAGCCTATCCTTACCAGGTACTGAAACAATTGAAGGCGCTTTATCCGTATGCGGTCATCAACGTGATTAATACCTCGATTGGCGGTGAAAGTTCAAAAGGTGGCGCAGATAGATTTGAAACGGAAGTGCTGGTACACCGGCCAGATGTTATTTTTATTGACTACGCATTAAATGACCGTGGAATGGGCTTAGAAGAAGCCAAAAAGGCGTGGGTATCTATGATACAAAAAGCCATTCAAAAAAAGATAAAAGTGATTCTGCTCACGCCATCCCCCGACCAACGTACAGCTTTGTTGGATCCAGAGAGTGCCTTAGAAAAACACCGAAAACAAATCATTGAGATGGCAAAAGAGCATAATCTGGGTTTGGTAGACAGTTATGCCTTTTTTCAAAAAAAAATACAATCTGGTGAAATTATTTCTACCTATATGTCGCAGGTAAATCATCCCAACGAAAAAGGACACCAATTGATAGCAGATGGTATAATGACCTATTTTAGATAGTACCGTATCGTCTTTATTCAATAATTGATTAAAAGAGGTCTCCCACGAAGGGAAGCCTCTTTTTTTTGGGAATTATTGGGTTTGTATTTGCTGGTTAAATATCTGATAATCAATGTTTTTTGTGTAAATATTGTGCTTGGTATTGACATCGTTTTAACGTTTGATTTGAGGAGTAAGGAGCTATATTTAATACCATTTAAATATCAAAAAGTGCAAAAGAATGAGCATTTTGAACAAATACTATGCTTTTGCTTTGGATTAGATTTGTTAAATATAAACTCAATATGTTTATATAAATAGATTGCTTCTAGCTCTAGTGTCACCGTACTGCCGATCACAACAGCCCGTATTTACAGTAGAGCAATCAAGCAGGCTAGTACAGGATAAATTCAATTGTAGATTATATACGTAATGTGAAGTGTATTATGTAATCAATTGATATTCAAATGGTTGTGTTGTTGTTAAAATGGTTTAATTTTTTTCATTGAGTTCATTAATTCACACTATAAAATTACCCTTTAAACTCCTTCCTATATGCAGTTCACTATTCCTTTATCCTCTGTTTCAAACGTCAATTAAACAATTTAAACAACCCTTAACACAACCTTTATTATGAGACAAATTCGACTATTTATTCTTTGTATGCTGCTTGCCTTTAAGGGAGTAGCACAAGGAGTGCAAATTCAGGGCAAGGTAACCACCGCCAACGGTTTGGGAATCCCTGGCGCCACTATTCTTGAGCAGGGAACCACCAATGGTGCCACGACCAACTCAGAGGGCGAGTATAAAATTACAACGACGAAAACGAATCCGACATTGGTTTTTTCGTATGTGGGTTTGATTAGCCAAACCATCAATAGCCAAGGGCGAAAAACCATTGACGTAACGCTCGAAGAAGACTTAAAAGCCTTGCAAGAAGTGGTAGTTGTGGGATACGGTTCGCAACGGAAGCAGGATATTACATCGGCGGTATCGGTCATCAATATGAAAGATATTGGCGAGCAGCCTGCCAACAACATGAACCAGTTGCTTCAAGGCCGTGCGGCTGGGGTGGTGGTAAAGCAGAAAAGCGGTACGCCAGGCGGTATATTTGAAGTACGGGTACGAGGTATAGGTTCCTTGGGTGCGGGTAGTGACCCTCTGTACGTAATTGACGGATTTGCCGTGGGTACATCGGTAGGTCAAAACTTGAACCCCAACGACATCGAAAGCATTACGGTTTTGAAAGATGCTGCCTCTACCGCAATTTACGGAGCGAGAGGTTCTAACGGGGTAGTGTTGATTACCACTAAAAGCGCCAAAGAAGGTAAAGTAAATGTGAATCTTTCCATTGATTATGGTATTCAAAATGTGCCTGACTCGAGAAGGGTAAAAATGCTAAATGGGGTTGAATTTGCCCAGTTTAAAAAGGAGATTTTTGAAGACGGTATCCGTTATTTTCAGAATAGAGAACCAAAACTGGAAGAGGTACCTATTGGTTTCCGGTATCCAGAGCAGACCAAGTACTCGACCGATTGGTTTGGAGCCATTATGCGTAATAATGCTCCCTACATGGACGTAAACCTGACGATTTCGTCGGGTAAAGGGCCCCTTAAATCAATGCTTTCGGTAGGGTATTTTAAAGAAGAAGGATCTATTATTAAGACAAATTACGACCGGATTTCGATTCGTAGTAATATAGGGGGGGAAGTTACAAAGTTCCTGACGGTTGGGATGAACGTAAACGGTAGCTACACCAAACAAAACGTAGCCAATACCGACGGTCGTAGTGCGTTAGTGGGTGGGGCATTGTTGATGGACCCTCGTGAACCAATTTATAACGACGATGGTACGATGCGCCCCTACATTGGTGGTGTTGACGGAGCTTTTGGTTTTCCTAACCCTGTTTTTGTCCTTAACAATGTTATCAGAAGAAGAAATATCGGAGATGTACTTGCCAATGGTTTTGCAGAAA
>JAIXPV010000667.1 GCA_027486105.1 Runella sp.
CACGGCAAAAGCACGCTGGCAGACCGCTTATTGGAGTTTACCAAGACGGTCACTAACCGTCAAATGCAAGCCCAGCTACTTGATGACATGGATTTGGAGCGTGAGCGCGGTATCACTATCAAGAGCCACGCCATCCAAATGGATTATTTATATAAAGGCGAAAAATATACCCTAAACCTAATTGATACGCCTGGCCACGTGGATTTTAGCTACGAGGTATCACGCTCGATTGCCGCCTGCGAAGGCGCGCTGTTGCTAGTAGATGCTTCGCAGGGCGTGGAGGCCCAAACGATTTCCAACCTGTATTTGGCGATGAATCAGGGGTTGGTTATCATTCCCGTTTTGAACAAAATCGACCTTCCTGGTGCCATGCCCGAAGAAGTCAAAGACGAAATGGAAGACCTCCTAGGCTGCGACCGCGACGATATCATTCCCGCTTCGGGCAAAGCAGGCATTGGCATTGAAGATATTTTAGCGGCCATCGTGGAGCGGATCCCCGCCCCCAAAGGCAACCCAGATATTGAGCTCCAAGCCCTTATTTTTGACTCTGTTTTTAACTCTTATCGCGGTATTGAAGTAATTTTCCGCGTCCAGAACGGAAGCATACGCAAAGGCGATAAGGTAAAATTTGTAGCTACGGGCAAAGAATACAACGCCGACGAAATCGGAACACTGCGCTTAGAAAAAGAGCCCAAAGATGTGATTGAATGCGGAGATGTAGGGTACCTGATTTCGGGTATCAAAGTAGCCCGTGAAGTAAAAGTTGGGGATACGATTACGCACGTTGATAAACCTTCCAAAGAACCTATCAAAGGTTTTGAAGAAGTAAAGCCAATGGTATTTGCGGGACTTTACCCCGTCGAAACCAGTGAGTTTGAAGAAATGCGTGAGGCCATGGAAAAGCTACAACTCAACGATGCCTCCCTCGTGTGGGAACCCGAAACGTCGGCGGCGTTGGGCTTTGGTTTCCGTTGCGGCTTCTTAGGTATGTTGCACATGGAAATCGTGCAAGAACGTCTGGAGCGCGAGTTTGACATGACCGTAATTACGACCGTTCCTTCGGTAAAATTCAACGTAGTGACCACCAAAGGAAACATACTCGAAGTAAGTGCACCTTCTGAAATGCCCGAACCAAACTACATTGAGTGGATTGAGGAGCCTTTTATCAAAGCACAAATCATTACGAAGTCTGAATACATCGGTCCCATTTTGAAATTGTGTATGGACAAGCGCGGCTTGCTCAAAAACCAAAATTACCTCACCGCCGAACGCGTGGAGCTAGTGTTTGAAATGCCATTGGCCGAAGTAGTATTTGACTTTTTCGATAAATTAAAAACCATCTCGCGGGGGTATGCTTCGCTCGACTATGAGCTATTGGACTACCGTGAGTCAGACATGATTAAACTCGATGTGATGCTCAACGGCGACGGGATAGATGCACTCTCGGCCATCGTACACCGTACCAAAGCCTACGAATGGGGCAAGAAACTTTGCGAAAAATTGCGCGAGCTTATTCCGCGTCAGATGTTTGAAATTGCCATTCAGGCCGCTATCGGACAAAAAATCATTGCCCGCGAAACCGTAAAAGCCATGCGTAAAGATGTACTGGCCAAGTGTTATGGAGGGGATATTTCTCGTAAACGTAAACTGTTGGAAAAACAGAAAAAAGGGAAGAAACGGATGCGTCAGGTTGGTAGTGTAGAGATACCGCAAGAGGCATTTATGGCGGTGTTGAAGATTAATTAATGCATAAATATGGGTTTGCCAGCACACAATCATCAATTTTATACCATTGCTGAATACCTCGAACTCGAACGCCAAACTGGCATTAAGTACGAGTATGAAGGCGGTGAAGTATTTGCGATGGCTGGAGGAACTGCCACGCATAGCCTTATCGGGGGAAACGCAGTAGCAGAACTCCGCCGTGTTCTCAAAAATCGCCCGTGTAATGCCTACAACAGCGACCTTAAAATCGCAATCACTGAAGAAAAATATCGTTACGCCGATGCTTCAGTAATTTGCGGCCCTGTAGCGTATTTTGATGAGAATCCTGAAGCAGCCAAAAACCCCGTATTGATTGTAGAAGTGCTTTCCGAAAGTTCGGAATCGTACGACCGAGGTGAGAAATTTAAAAAATACCGTCAAATTCCTACTTTTAGGGAATATGTATTAATTGAACAACGCTTTCCGTTGGTAGAAGTATTTTTTAAAATAGACGAAAAGACTTGGCAATACCGGGTGTATGAACAATTGGACCAAATGGTTCAGTTAGATTCTATCGTAGCCGAAATTCCGCTTGCTGAATTATACAGCGGAGTGATTTTTAATGAACAAACATCGAACTAATTTCTGAAAGAAATAAACGACTTTTGAGTGTTTCTACTAATTTTGACACTCGAAACTTAAAGGAACTATTCCCTATTCATTCTCACTCATATGGCAGAAGTAATCCGAATGCCCAAGATGTCCGATACCATGACCGAAGGCGTCATAGCAGCTTGGAACAAGAAAGTAGGAGATGTAATTAAATCAGGCGACATCATCGCTGAAGTAGAAACCGATAAAGCGACGATGGACTTGGAGTCGTACCAGGAAGGTACACTTTTGTACATTGGCGTAGAAAAAGGCGCTGCCGTACCCGTAGATGGCATCATGGCAATTGTGGGCGCGCCTGGCGAAGATTTCAAGGCACTGCTTGATGGCGGTGCTGCTCCATCTCAACCCGCGCCTGCTGCTCCCGCTGAGCAACCAGCGGCGGCATCTGCTCCAGCCGCAACAGCCCCCGCACCCACCGTAAATGTCAACGCGACGATTGTTCGGATGCCCAAAATGAGCGATACCATGACTGAAGGCGTACTGGTAGCGTGGCTAAAAAAAGTAGGAGACAAAGTAAAATCAGGTGATATTCTGGCCGAAGTCGAAACCGACAAAGCCACCATGGAACTTGAAAACTACGAAGACGGTACCTTGCTCTACGTTGGCGCCAAAGAGGGCGAAGCTGTTGCTGTAGATGGTGTTATTGCTATCATTGGCGAAGAAGGGGCTGATTACCAAGCTTTATTGAACAGCGACGGCCAACCAGCACCCGCTACAGTTGCAGCACCCGCTCCCGCCGCAACTACTCCTGCTGCTCAAGCTCCGCAAGTCTCCTCCAACGGTGCCGACTCTCGCATCAAAGCATCGCCTTTGGCAAAAGCATTGGCAAAAGATAAAAACGTTGATTTAACCAAAATCACGGGTTCGGGCGAAGGTGGGCGCATTGTTAAGAAAGACATTGATGCCGCACAATCAGCCCCTGCAAAGTCTGTAGCTACTCCTGCTCCAGTACCCCAGGCCCCTGCCCCTGCACCAATCGCTACTCCAGCGCCCATGGGCGAATACGAGGACATGCCAGTATCGCAAATGCGCAAAACCATTGCTCGTCGTTTGAGCGAAAGTTTGTTTACAGCTCCGCATTTTTACCTTACCATGGAAATTACCATGGACAAAGCCATGGAGTTGCGCGGTAAAATCAACGAAGTTAGCCCCGTCAAAATATCATTTAACGACATGGTCATCAAAGCCGC
>JAIXPV010000537.1 GCA_027486105.1 Runella sp.
CTCGCAAATTTAGGACTGTATAAAGAAGCAGGCGTCGATTTTAGGGTATTTTGAAACGCCTCATTGACGATGCGATTGCGCACGGCGGGATGCTCTAAGGTCAGCCCTTTGGCTTGTTCGGCGGCGTTCAGTTCTTTGGGAACAATGTCTAACAATAACACTTCTACGCCAATATTAGCAAAGTGGCACGCAATACGCGACCCCATAATGCCCGAGCCTAATACGGCTACTTTTTTAATGCTGCGGTTCATTTATGTATCTATGAATTAGTAAATATATAATCGGATAAATTTTGCCCTTCAAAAGTAAAAAAAAAAAGTATGCAAGCATACCATTACTAAAAATTATCTCTCAAAATAGTCTAAAAAATTAAGATTTAGATGATAGAGCCTTTGCGAGATACATGAGCCAATCTAAAGTCCAGCGTCTATGGGGCAAATTCCATCCAACTATAGAGTTTAAATCGTAACTTTGCGGTTTGAATCCGTTAGTACTCATGCATGTTAACGGATAACGATTAACCATTAATGAACAATGTTAGAACAGTTAGAGGCTATAAAAGAGCGTTTTGATGAAATTGCACAGCGAATTGTGCAACCGGAAGCAATGGCTGATCAAAAGCGCTTCTCAAAAATGAGTAAAGAGTACAAAGATCTGGACAGGATTGTTCAGAAATACCAAGCCTATAAAAAAGTATTGAGCGATATAGAAGGCACAAAAGAGCTGATTGCCACCGAAAGTGACGAAGAAATGCGTGACATGGCTAAAGCGGAACTGATTGAACTTCAGCCGCAAGCCGACGAATTGGAAGCTACGCTGAAAGAAATGCTTATTCCGAAAGACCCCAACGACAGCCACAACGTGATTCTGGAAATCAGAGGCGGTACTGGGGGTGACGAAGCGGCCATTTTTGCAGGCGATCTTTTCCGGATGTACCAGCGTTTCTGTGACCGTATGGGCTGGAAAATGGAACTCATGGACTTTACGGAAGGAAGCACGGGCGGTTATAAAGAAATCATTGCGAGCGTGACGGGCGAAGACGTCTACGGAAAGCTCAAATTTGAGTCGGGCGTACACCGTGTACAGCGCGTGCCCGTCACGGAATCGCAGGGGCGTGTACACACCTCGGCGGCTACCGTGGCCGTAATGCCCGAGGTAGAAGACGTCGAAGAAGTAGAAATCAACCCGGCCGATATTGAAATCATTACTTCGCGTTCGGGAGGGGCTGGTGGTCAGAACGTGAACAAGGTAGAAACCAAAGTACAATTGACCCACAAACCCACGGGCATTGTGGTAGTGTGTCAGGTAGAGCGCAGTCAGCACGGAAACCGTGAACGCGCCATGAATATGCTGCGTTCAAAACTCTACGAAATGGAGTTGAAAAAACAAAACGACGCGGTATCTTCTCAACGTAAAAGCCTGGTAGGCAGCGGCGACCGTTCGGACAAAATCAGGACTTACAATTATCCCCAAAGCCGCGTAACGGACCACCGAATCGGTTATACGGTTTATAATTTACCAACCGTAATGGACGGTGAAATCGGCGATTTTATTGAACAACTACGGATTGCCGAAAATGCCGAGCGCATGAAAGAAGGCATGCCAGCCTAATCGTTGGTTTTTAGATTTAGGAGGATTATTATTAGATTTGTTTTCAACACAATCCCACATTCTCCTAACATCTATCAGTAACGAAAATGGAAAAGCAGATTACTAAGAAATATGATAATGGTGAAGTGACCGTCGTGTGGCAACCCCACATGTGCATTCACTCCACCATTTGTTTTAAAGGGCTACCCACAGTTTTTGACCCTCGCAAACGTCCGTGGATTACTCCCGAAGGCGGCACGACCGAAGCCATTGTGGAGCAGATAAAAAAATGTCCTTCGGGTGCGCTATCTTTTTTCATGAACAATGAAATAGAAGGCCCCGTAGAACTAGAAGGCGATACGGTAGTGGAAATTTTGTCGAACGGGCCTTTGTTAGTCTACGGCAATTTGAAAGTGAAAGATACCGCAGGCAATGAAACTAAAAAGTCGCAAGTAACGGCTTTTTGTCGCTGCGGCCATTCTGGAAACAAGCCCTATTGCGATGGTTCACATGTAAAGGTAAAATTTGAAGGATAACAACGATAGTACATCATCCCAGCTTTTAAGTAAAGTTAAATAACCGTTCCTTCAACCTTTATCTAAATACTCACTACTCATCTACCCTTAACCTATGAGTCAACCTTCTACCGATACCCGACCGCATCGGCTATTGTCTTTGGACGCCCTGCGCGGTTTTGATATGTTTTGGATTACTGGCGGCGAAGAAATCTTTCACCTTTTGGCCAAAGCTACGGGCTGGTCGGTGGCCATTGTGATGGCGGAGCAACTCTCCCACCCCGATTGGAACGGTTTTCGCGCCTACGACCTTATTTTCCCTTTATTCCTTTTTCTGTCAGGAGTTTCGGCTCCTTATTCATTAGGCACTCGTCTTGAGCGTGGCGATGACAAGGGGAAAATGCTGCGAAAAGTAATTCAACGGGGTTTGACCTTGGTTATTTTGGGTATTATCTATAACAATGGTCTCCAAATCAGACCTTTGGAAGATATGCGTTTCCCGAGCGTACTGGCCCGGATTGGGTTGGCGGGGATGTTTGCACAGATTATTTACCTGTACACAAGTACCAAAGCCCAATACATCTGGTTTGTAAGTCTGTTGCTGGGGTATTGGTCATTTGTGATGCTGGTTCCAGTGCCAGGATGCGGTGCCGGACTTATGACCATGGAGTGTAACCCTGTGAGTTACCTTGACCGGTTGATTATTCCAGGGCATTTGCATAAAGATATTCACGATCCAGAGGGGCTCATTTCTACCATTCCCGCCATCGCAACGGGTTTATTGGGGATTTTTGCGGGAAATCTACTCCGTGCCGACGAGCGTTCGACGTCTCGTATCCAAAAAGTATTGTTTTTGTTTGTGACGGGTATTCTTTTTCTGATTATCGGAAAGTTGTGGGATTATGTTTTTCCCATCAACAAAAACCTCTGGACCAGTTCGTTTGTCATGACGGTAGGCGGGTGGAGCCTTATTCTTCTATCCCTCTTTTACTGGCTCATCGATGTACAGGGGTGGAATCGCTACGCTTGGATACTGGCGGTTATCGGCATGAACTCCATTTTGATTTATATGGCGCAACACTTCATTGATTTTGAGCATACATCTGAGCGTCTTTTCCGAGGTATTGTTAAATACTTCTCTGAGCCCTACCAAAAAGTATTTTATGCTATCGGGTATGTTATTGTAGAGTGGCTGATGCTCTGGTTCTTATATAAGAAAAAGGTATTCTTGAAGGTATAACTACTTTACAGACGGCTTACCTTGAATGTTTCTGCCCCATGGCTCTGAGGTAAGGAGCCCTGGGGTTTTATTTTAGCTATCCTGCAAATCAACGGTCGGCTCGGGCTGATTTTTCCACTCCACTCTTAAAACCCGTGCTTTTACGCCCAAATCAGCCATAAAATGCATCCAGTGGAGTTGTTGGGAGGATAAATGGTCTGTAGGAGATTTTACTTCGATGAGTTCTAAACCCTTTTCATCCCAAACCATTAAATCGGGAAAGCCACGCGTATTTTCGCGGAGATTGGTCGCCATTTCCAGCAAAATTGCCCGCAGTTGCATCGGAGTTAAATTCAGCGCCATGAGTTTTACCAATTCCAACAATACTTCGTTCCAATCCACCAAAACGTTGGCAATACCGAATTTTTCGATGAACGTGCTTTCCAATATCTGCGCTATTTTTTCGGAGGTTTCCAACTCCGATAACCTTTGCCGAATTTGAGTAACACGCTTACGGTAAAAATCAGGTTGGTAAAAATCAGAAGGCATTCGTTGTAGTGGGTGATGAATAGCCTGAACGTTGGTATCGTAGATAATATCCCAGAAAATAAGCCCAAACAATCCCCGCCAAGGATAATTTTCGGCATGAACCGCTACACGACCGTTGTTGATAAAATAGTCAACCACACCCTGTTCTACCCGATATTTAAAATCAATCGAAATCTCTACACTTTCAGAATCCTGCAAAAACCGCGTCACACTTTTCTTGACTCGCTTCTTGGAGTTGGCTATTTTTTCCTGAAAATCTAGTGCAAAAAAGCGCTCGTCGGCATTTTGAGGGTCTTGGGCAATGGCTCCACACAAGGCGATAGACTCTTCCACAAAACCCATTCGATGCAGCAGCCGCACCCGACGCTCCCGAGAAGGAATATGGTCGGTCAGTTGGTAGACTGTCAGGGCTTGTTCAGGCAATTTTTGCCGTTCCAAATACATCCCAATCCGATTAATCAATTTTATATATCCTGGTTGTGCTACTTCTCCCAGCGTATGAATCGACGCTTGCCAGTTCATAAACCAATCAAAAATTTCCTCGGGCGGCATGGCGGCCTCCTGCATTTCGTAGAATTGCTCCGCCGTCAGCGACACCATGAGTTTATCTTCTGCATCTTTCCGTGTAGGAAATCGAGCCGTGTAAGCATCGTCGCGGTAGCGTTCAAAGTTTACTTTGCCCAAATCACGTACTACAAACTCCGTCATGTCGGCGTGGCGATTGCCAAAAAATAGAAATTTCAGCATCATTACTTCCACCTCAAACCCTACTTTAATGACGGTATCCGTAAATGCGTCCGACGGTTTTAAACGTCTGATGCCCAGGCCGTCAGACGCATTTACGGAATTGATTTGATTTACCAACAACGCAAATGTATAGGTATGATTCAAATACCGAACCAAGTCGGGTTTTTTGAGAGGTTTGAGCGAGAGTTCGGTGGGTGGAGCCAGCTTAATCCACTCTTCTTTGGTAAATAAATTAAGGATTTCCAACGCGTAGGATTCGTGCTGGGCACTCAATTCTTTAATAAAACCTTTGTCTTCCAACTCGTACAAAGCAGCAGGAATATCTTCTATTTCGTTGTATTTCAGCTTACTCGTCCGAAAAACCCCCCCCCGCCGATTGCTAAAACGCACAAACAAACATTGAGCATCTTCGGATAACGCCCGAAAACCCCGGATAAACTCTTTTTCTTCGGCGTTTAGAATATCACCATACAGCTTTTCCACAAACGTCACCAAAAACAGGAAGTAATCCAGATAGTATTTGGGGGGCAGCTCAGTAGGTGCCGTAGGTTCACGTGAGGGGATTGATTCCATTATAATGTAGGTTCAACTTTTTAGGAAATACACAGCGCCGCTACCAATTAA
>JAIXPV010000156.1 GCA_027486105.1 Runella sp.
AACCCTAAAGTAGTAGTAGAAGGGGTAAGTCCTTTGTTTTCGGGGTCAAAGTATTCCCAAGGGGTAAATACAGCAGCATTCTGTTGATTGAGGTAAATTTTCAAACTCTGGAATTTAATTTTATTGAGCATTGACTGTGGTAAACTGTAAGCAAGACTGATGTTGTTGAGGCGGACAAACGATGACTTGCGCCATACATTATAAGCTACTGAGCCTCCCGCCGCCGACATCATCTTGGCGTAGTCGTTGATGGGATTTTCGGGGGTCCAGTAAGGGCGCTTATAAAACTGTGAACGGTCGTAGAATCTGTCCACATTTTTGGCTTCGTTGTACTGGGTATACTGCCCTATTCTTCCGTACACTGCAAATGAGAAGTCAAAGTTTTTGTAGATTCTAAACTCATTGCGGAAGTTAAAGGAGAATTTAGGGTTTTGGTGCCCCAGAAACTGACGGTCATCAATGGTATATTTGCCGTCGCCGTTGAGGTCTTCGAGCTTAAAGTCGCCAGGGGTAAAACCGAAAGATTTTGCCAAATCCCTCTCTGATTCTTGCCAAACGCCCAACACTTTGTAATCCCATATTTGGTTGACGGGTTTTCCAATGAACCAACCGTTGGCGCGGTCGTCTTGTTCTACCAGAGTAGTATTTCCAGAGGCATCTGTGACGGGTACGGGGCCGTACAATTTCAAGATTTTGTTTTGGTTGGTCCAAAAGGCAAAATTGGTTCTCCATACAAAATTGGTACTTTTCAGGTTTTCGGTGTTGATGGTAAGCTCCATACCGTTGTTACTCACTTGACCTAAGTTGGCTACTACACTGCCAAAGCCCGTAATGTTGGGCAAAGAGCGGTTCATCAAGAGATCTACCGTTTTGCGGTCGTAATAGTCGAGTGAGCCCGTAATTTTGCTGTTTAAGAACCCGAAATCAACCCCCACGTTGATGGAGCTGTTGCGTTCCCAGCGGAGGTTAGGGTTGCTCATATTGGCGGTACGTACAGCGCCCACGTTAAAAGTGGTGCCACCGGGGTTGGTGTAGGAATAGACGCTCGAAGTCAATGCCGATAGGGCGGCGTAGCGTCCAATCTCCCGGTTACCATTTTCACCATACGACAAGCGAATTTTGCCATAATCTAGCCACTTGCCGAGGCCTTTCATGAAACTTTCCTCCGTAAGTACCCAGCCCAAAGCCACTGAGGGGAATGTGGCTCTTGGGTTTCCTTGGCCAAACGCCGAGAAGCCATCGCGGCGGGCAGTCACAGTAAGGTAATATCTTTGATTGAAGTTGTAGTTAATACGCCCCATGAGCGCATCGCCCGTTTGGTACTGGTCATTACTTGAAATACTCGGGTATAGCGTAGCTGCTCCCAAATTGTGATACGTGAGGTTGTCGCTTGGTGAGTAATTTTCGGCGTTGACGGTGGTATTCCAAATTTGGTACTTTTCGGCGTTGGCCAAGAACGTAACGTCAAAATTGTGTTGCCCAAACGATTTGTTCCATTTTAAAATATTGTCAATCTGCCACTGATACGTTTTTTCGTTGACGCGGCTTGTGATACCATTGCGGGTGGTGACTCCTGGCTTTTGCGACGAGACGTGGTCAAAGCCCGTGTAAAACTCAAAACGTGGTGTAAAATTGACCTGATAAGAAAAACCGTACCCAATATCCCCTTTTACGTAAATTGACCCAAACATATTGGTGAATTTACGAAGACGGCTGTTATAATATTGGTCTAAGTAAGGATTGGTGTTATTACCTACATCGTCGTTGGTGCTTTGGCGGAGCGTCACGCCGTCGTCTTGATAAAGCTGCCCGTAGGGAGTGGTTTGAATCATATTGTTCAAATCAATCGGAATGGAGCTTTCGTCGCGGTCGGCAAATTGTAAGTTGGTACCCATCGTCAAAAATTTAGCTACTTTGGTCTCTATATTTACCCGTCCTCTGATGGTGGAAAAATAGTCGCCTTTGGTCAATCCTTGATTAGTTAGGTACCCCAACGAGACGTAGTAGTTGGTGTTGTCGGTGCTCCCCGATACGCTGGCCGTGTGGTCTTGCTGGAGGGAGTTGAAATTGTAGAGTTCTTTTTCCCAGTCAAGTGTACGTCTTTCTTTATAATTTTTAGCTTCCACAACGGTCATTCTGAGGCGGCTTAGCCATACATCTACGGGGTCGCCTTGAGAATTTCCTAAAGCCATCCACTGCGCCGTAGTGATGGTAGAAGGTAGCTTGCGAGGGTCGGTAAACATATACTGACGGGCAGGATCGTGGCCGTTCATGCTCCAAAGTACGTCGGTACGCCAGTCTAAAAATTCCTGTGGCGATAGTAAAGGTAGAGATTTGCCAATGTTGTTTTTACCAAAATTGACATTGAATGTCACCAAGGGTTTTCCAGATTTCCCTTTTTTAGTGGTCAATAGAATAACCCCGTTGGCCGACCGAGCCCCAAATACCGCGGCCGAGCTGGCATCTTTTAGAATGTCCACGGTTGCAATGTCGTTGGGGTTAATATCGCTCAACTGACCAGGATAAATTACTCCGTCCACTACAATCAATGGGGCGGTAGAAGCATTGAGCGAAGCTCGCCCACGTACCAAAAAGTCTCCTCCTCCTTTAGCTGAAGAATTAAGACTTACGTCCAAGCCAGCGGCATTACCGCGAAGCATATCTTGGATGGTACGGGGGTTTTCGTTTTCGAGTTGGGTGGCTTTGATAGAAGCCACTGCCCCCGTTAAGTCGGTCTTTTTTACGGTACCGTATCCTACTACCACTACTTCGGAAAGGGCTTTGGTATCTTCGATAAGGCTCACATTGATGGTAGAACGGTTGCCAATGGGTACTTCTTTGGTGGTGAAACCAATCGAAGAAAAAACCAATGTGCCCTTGGCAGATACATTGCTGATGCTGAAAGTCCCTTTTTCATCGGTGTTGGTACCTATCGTGGTTCCTTTCAATAATACTGATACGCCAGGCATACCCGCGCCATCGTCGCCCGTTACCTTGCCTCGTACTGTAATGTTTTGGGCAAATGTTTGAACGCTCAGTAGTACGATTAGCGCACCAAAAAGCAGTTTCGGAAATAGTAGTTTTGGATTCATAAAAAGGTTGTGGTTAAGAAAGTAGATAAATAAAGAAAAAATGCAATTATTGGTTTAGGATAAGTTTACTTGCGACTTTGGTATGGAGGGTACTTTGTAGTGAATTCACTCCAATGATATTCTTTGTTTTGAATTTTGCAAAGATATTTTTGGCCTTTTTTTGATATTTTACCCTTAATTTCTATCGGTTTCGTTTTCGGAAACGTTTTCGGTAGTTATTGGTAACTTAATTTTATCATATATATTTGTATTAAAAACATACCCAAACAACTTGTATAGGAAGCGTCAATCTATCAAATTAAATCTTGATAAAATCTAATAAAAAATGATAGCCTGTACCAAATGTGGGAGCGTAGAAAATATCGTAAAATCGGGTTTTATACGGGGCAAACAACGGCTCTTTTGTAAGGCGTGCGAAGTACATTTTACGATTCATTTACCCCAAAAAGAAATTAATAAAACCGTTCGGCAAATCACGATTGTGGATATTGCAAAATCGTTAGGTATCTCTCCTTCTACGGTGTCGCGGGCGTTGAATGGCCGTTCTGACATTAATCCAGCGACTCGTCAGGAGATAATTCGGGTGGCTACCGAAATGGATTATCGCCCCAATTTACTGGCGCAAAGCCTCAACCGGGGCGAAACGCACACCATTGGGGTCGTAATTCCTAATATTGAACGCCCTTTTTTTGCGGGAGTATTGGCAGGTATTCAAAAAGTAGCAACCGAAGCAGGCTACCGCGTGATGATTTGTCAGTCCAATGAATCTCACTCCACCGAAACACTCAATGTGCAAGCCTTGGTAGCAAGCCGAGTGGATGGCCTGTTGATAAGTCATTCTAAAGAAACGACTTCCTTTGACCATATCAAGTTACAGTTGAAACGGGGACTTCCCATTGTTCACTTCGACCGAGTGTGCAACGAAGTTGAAACTGCAAAGGTAGTTCAGGAGGATTTTGAGGGGAGTTTTGTGCTGACCGAGCACCTCATTCTACAGGGATGCAAGCGTATCGCAGTGTGTGCGGGCCCTCGCGAGTTGCTCATCAGTGTTTCTCGTTTAAATGGTTACAAGGCGGCGCTGGCTAAGTACGATATTCCATTGAGAGAAGAATTGATCTACCATACTAACTTCATTCAGGGCGAATCATTGCTTGCCTTGGATGGCTGGTTGAATCTTCCCCAAAAACCCGACGGTATTTTGGCGGTTCATTATGCCAATGCCATTGATATGATAGTAGAACTAAAAAAACGTAAAATTAAAATTCCGTCTGAGATAGCACTCGTGGGCTTTGGGGATGAGCTGATTGCCTCGCTGATTGAGCCTTCCTTGACGGTATTTCATCATTCTCCCTTTCAGATGGGAGGAATTGCGGCCAAAATGTTAGTAGATAATATTATTCATAAAGACACTTTTCAACCCATATTACAGAAAATGCACGGAGAGCTAATTATTCGTCAATCGTCTCTAAGAAAATAAATGACTATATCCCTTTAGGTTCAATCATAACGACTTCCTCTTTGTCCAAAATCACTTCGCCTTCGGGTAGGCCTTTGGGTTTGCGCACATACTTTTTGGGGGTTACTATGACGGGGCAAAGTGTTTCGTTGCGGCGTTTGGAATACCACGCGGCGATTTGTGCGGCTCGTTCAATGACGCTGTTGGGGAATTTTTTTCCAGCTTTGTATTTCACCACCACGTGCGAACCAGCTACGTCGCGGGCGTGGAGCCATAGGTCTTCTTTGTAGGCGTATTTTTTGGTCAGTAGGTCGTTGTTTTTGGCGTTTTTACCAATCAATATTACATAGCCTTCAAACTCGGTATGTTTGAATAGTTGGGTAGGCAACAGCATGGGGGCGTCGCTTTGAAGGCTATTGGTTTTTAAGTACTTGCGCAATAGTTTCAGGGATTCAAATTCCTCAATGGTGCTGACATGATTTTTGAGCTCTTCCAATTCGCCTTCTCGTAGGGCAATATTTTCCTGCAATTTTTCGATTTCAATACGCTCATTTTTGGATTTTCGGTAATACGTTTCTGCGTTGCGTTGGGGCGTTAGGTCGGGTTTTAATTTAATTTCAATGTCTTGATTTCGGTAAAAATCAAACAGCGTTACGCGCTCAGCCCGCTCGGGAATTTGGTGAAGGTTGGCCATCAAAATATGTCCGATTTCTTCGTTTTTTACCTCACCGTCGATGCCCAACAGTTTCTGAAATGCTTCTTCGAGGTAATGTTCAGTGCGCTGAATGCGTTTTTGTAAAATTTTGAGCGCCTCACCTTTTTCTTTGGCAATGACCCCCACGCGATTGTAAGTAGTGTAAAAATCATTGAGTGCGGCAATCGGGTCACTGTATTCTCGAATTACCTCCCCCAGCGGTACAAGCGTCAAGGTAGGTTGCTGATTCCAAAGGCTGATGCGAAACGTAGGATTTATGAGAAGGGTTAAGGTATCTTGAATGATTTGCCAATAACCGTCGGTCGGTTCAAAACCGGCCGACGGTTGTAGGCGAGCAACCTTTGATACTGCAAACTGTCCCTCCAAATACGCATTTACTTCCTTGCCAAAAGTAGGAAACACTTTGCGGTGGTCATAATTCGCGGCTTGATAGGCTTCCCAGGTCTGGTCGAGTTCTCGGTCGAGTTCTGATAAATGCAGGTTATTATCGGAAACGAGTCGGTTGTGAAATAAATCTATCACCTCATTTCCCCGAAACACTACGGCATTGGAACGATTGCCGAATAATTTGAAAACAACGGTATAATTATTCTCCAAAACCAATCCCAAAGCCCGTTCATTCTTAAATTGACGTACATCAATGACGGCTAAATCATACAGATTCTCGAACAAATCAGCGCTATTTTGACGAGCGCGGTTGAAGTCTTCGGGAAAGTTGAGACAGGCAAAATCGGGGCGGAGCGTGGCGCGAATGAAAAAAGGGCGGTAATAATTATTTTTGCCACGAGCGTGTGCCAGAATGATGACCAACTCATCTTTTTCCTGACTAAAACATTCCATAAACTTCAAACCCTTAGCTTCTTGTCGAAGTGCTTCGGTCAAGTGCCGTAAAAAATGGTAATTCTGATGCATGGCACAAAGGTAGGTGTCAGGAGTGA
>JAIXPV010000384.1 GCA_027486105.1 Runella sp.
GTAAAAAACTTAGGCGCGCCCATAAACTCTGAAAAAGACGATTTTGGATTAATTAGCGACAAAGAATTGGGCACTGGTTACTTTAGTTCCAACCGCAGCAAAGGCGTATCTGACGACAATATTTACCGCTTTACACGCACCTGTCGCCCACTAGAAATCTTAGTACTTGATGCCAAAACCAATACTCCCATCGAAGGAGCCGATGTTAGAATTGTAAAAAATGGTTCTAACCAAGACATCCAACAAACAGGAATCGATGGTGCCACAAAGATTTGCTTAGAAGCCCAAACCGATTACGACTTTAAGGCCATCAAAGAAGGATACGCCACCAACAATGTTCGTTTCTCAACGATGACCCAGTCGGCCAATCCACAGATGAGCGTATCGATTTACCTCAACAAAAGCGAGAACACAATTTTGCGCGGCACGGTAAAACGTGAGGTAAATCAAGCTCCACAGGAAGGCGTAAAAGTAACCTTAAAAGACCAGAAAACGGGTGCTGAACGTACCGTAGTAACGGGCCCGGATGGTGGATACGAGTTTGAAGTTGACCCAAGCCGCAACTACGACCTGCGGGCCGAGGGCGACGAGTTGGCTACCAACGAACAGACCATCAATAAGAATAAGAAAACAAAGAAGAAAATCGTGGAAAGTGACCTGAGCATGTACGGCACAGGCGATGTGTTTACCCTCGATAATATTTATTACGATTTGGATAAGTTTTTCATCCGTCCCGAAGCCGCCAAAGAACTGGATAAGGTAGTGGCCCTGATGAAGAAGTATCCTACCATGCAAATTGAGTTGCGGTCATTTACCGATAGCCGTGCCAGCGACGTGTACAATCTACGTCTCTCTGAGCGCCGCGCCCGCGCCGCTTTTGATTATCTAGTCCGCAAGGGCATTACCCCGTCACGTTTGGTAGCCCGTGGGTACGGAGAATCTGAATTGGTTAACGACTGCTCAGATGGGGTGAATTGTGAAGATGCCGAACACCGCCTCAATCGCCGAACCGAATTCAAGATTCTTTCGGTCAAAGGAGGAGGTGGTGAAGCACTAACTGTAAAGTAAAAGTAATAGCAGTATAGTAAGGATAGGAAACAAACGGCGAAGCTATAAGGCTTCGCTGTTTTGTTTTTTGTGACCCTAAACTTTTTAGATTTAAAACCGAAAAATGTAAAATAGAAAAATGAAGGGACGGAGCCGCAGCGGCGGTTTGGCGGTTTCACAAAATAGGCAGGCGCATGACCTGCTCCTACATTTGACATTTATTATTTTGCAGTTTTAGGGTTAAATACTACCACACTACCTTAACTTAGCAGTCTTAAAAACAGAGGTTAAATACTAATCCAAACCAAAAACTCATGCAAATTTCATTAATAAGTGCCATGTCGGAAAACCGTGCCATTGGCTTGCAGGGGCGCTTACCCTGGCCTCATTTACCCAACGACTGGGCCAATTTTTTTGCAGTAACGAAAGGGACCCGAATGATAATGGGTCGAAAAAGCTACGATACCCCCGACCGTTTAGCATCCGAAGTGGGCAACTTTGTCATTACGCGTCAAGAAGATTATGCACTAGAAGAAGGTTTTACCCGGGCGGGAAGTCTACAAGAAGCCCTCGAAGCCTGCAAAAATGACAAAGAAGTGTTTGTCATCGGCGGGGCAGAAATCTATCGTCAGGCATTGCCACTGGCCGACATCATTCATTTAACCCTAGTCCACGGTACGTTTGAAGGAGACGCTTTTTTCCCTGAGTTTTCCGAAGCTGAATTTATACTAAAAAGTCGGCAGGATTTCCCTACCGACGAGCAACATGCCTACGCTTATTCTTTTTTAGTGTACGAAAAAGCGAAGAATCAATAAGATACAGATGGGTTGATTTTCTTAACTTTACAAAACATATCAGAGGCCAATCAAATAGTCGTTCCGCCGTCTACAGTGTAGATTCCTCCCGTGCAATAACCCGAGGCGTCAGAAGCAAGGTAAAGCACCAAAGAGGCTACTTCTTCAACCGTTCCCATGCGCGAAATAGGAATCCGTTTGGTAAAATGATTCAGCGTTTTTTCATTTTCCCACAGTGCTTTACTGAATTTCGTTTTAATCAAACCTGGACAGACTGCGTTGACCCGAATGCCATCGTCGCCCCACTCTTTTGCAAAAACTTTGGTCAACATATTCAAGGCAGATTTACTGACACTGTATATGCCCAAACCTGGGTCAGGCGTTTCTCCCGCAATACTACTGATGTTGATGATGCTGCCTCCGCCACGCAATTTCATAACGGGATGAACCCATTTACTAAGTTGAAAAGGCGCTTTTACGTTGATGTCCATGATTTTGTCGAAAGCAGCATCTGGACAGTCAACGGTGGGGCCGTAGTAGGGATTAGATGCGGCATTATTGACCAAAATATCAATTCCCCCGTAGATTTCAACGGCTTTATCGCACAGATGTTTGATGTGGGCTTCGTCGCCCATGTTTGCCTCAACGGCCGTTACGTCGGCACCCATTTGGCGAATTTCTTCAGCGAGAAGTTCCAAATCAGCGAGTTTACGACTACTGATGATGACTTTTGCACCAAATTGGGCAAAATAACGCGCAATTTGCTCACCTATGCCTTTGCTGGCCCCCGTAATAACGGCAACTTTGCCCGTTAAATCAAAAAGATTTTTTGCTGATTCGCTATTCATGACTTTGGTTCAGATAAGATGAAGGGATATAAACTAATTTTCAGTTTTTGACTTTTTTTGGATAAAATTTCGAAGTCCATCCGCTGCTTTTCGTTGTATTTTTTTCTCCAAAAAACGGCTCCAGCCCAATAATTTCCCCGTCAGTCCTAATGCCTGCGACGACCATTCATAAAAGCTAAAGCGGTCGTCATGGCGCGAGATAAGATCATTTTTAAATAAAAATTCGGCGTGTATTACGTTATGAACCGTACGCCCCGTACCCGAAAAAGTATACGTAGCTTCCCAATCACAACTGCCGCTTCGATAATCGGCCTGAACATTCCCAAACGTAATCGTTAAATCAGCACTTCTTGTGAGGAGCATTTCCCACATAAGTCCTGCTTCTGCACCCTTTAATTTAGGAAAAACAGGGTCAGAAAAACGAACATCGGGATGATAACAAGCTTGCATGGTACGAAAATCTTTCTGCTGAAAAGCCGTATAAAAACGCTCGATTAGGGCTTGATTTGGGTGCATTGTATTAAAATAGGATTGTGCAAAAAAAGAAAGTATTTGTATTTATCAGTATAAAGAAATCGTTGTCGTTGATTGTTGGGTTTGAGAACCCAACAACACAGGTTTGAGAACCCAACAACACAGGCTTGAGAACCCAACAACACATCAACAACGGTACTACGCAATCATTAGCCCTCCGTCCAATACAAGGGTATGCCCAGTCATAAAAGAAGCCGCCGAAGAAGCCGCGTAAATAATAGCATCAGCAATTTCTTCGGGCTTTCCGAATCGTTTCATTGGAATGGCATTTTGAAGCGCATCAAGGTAATTGGTGTCGTCGTGGGTCATGGCGTTTTCGAGCATGGGCGTCATCGTAAACGAGGGGCAAACTGCATTAATACGAATCCCATGTTTGGCATATTCAAGCGCGGCGGTGCGGGTCATGCCCACCACGGCGTGTTTACTGGCCGAATAACCCACATGGCCAGCAAAGCCTCCCAAGCCCGCTACCGAAGCAAGATTGACGATGTTCCCACTTTTCTTGGCCAAAAAGTGGGGTAAAACCGCCTGCATACAATTAAACAGGCCAAAAACATTAATTTCCATTACTTTTTTAAAATCTTCAACAGGATA
>JAIXPV010000580.1 GCA_027486105.1 Runella sp.
TACCGCCCCAAACGACGCGAGCATTTTAGTTGGCACGTAGGAGCTCACCCTTCTTATGTAATCAGACCCAGTCAGGTGGCTGTCAATGGAGCGTTAGAAAACCGTTGGGTATCGCAGCGGTATTTTGCGGCTGAGTTTGTTCCTGTTTGGCATCATTCGCCTCAATTTTCGCTGGGTTTGCATCTGTTGGTTTCTAAGGGGTTGGATACCAAGTATGGTATTCAGAAAAGTACCTACATTTCGCTTCAACCACGTTTCCCGGATATAGGCATTTCACAGCATTACTATCTCAGTTTTTTTCCCCAATTATTCCACCTAAACTTAGACGATAAAAAGGGCGTTTATTACAGCCAACTGCTTAGTTTGAATAAAAATAAACTCCCGATTTATGTATCAACCATCTTTACTTATAAGCTCAATTCGACGATTGCCGGGGATAGGGTAGTTTGGAATATAGGGTTAAATTATCGTCTATAATTCATACACAGATTATATGGAAAACAAGGCAAAATTTGAATCACTAGAAGACTTTTACAGTCGCCGATTCGATTGGATTCCCGAAAATTTAAGTAGAGATATGGGCCATGTAAATGTGTTTAGATTGCCTCATCCCGCTACAAAGCCTGTACCGTATCGTCGTCGTGATTTCTTCAAGGTGACGCTCTGCCGAGGGGCCAGCCGTATTCACTACGCCGATAAGGTTTTTCATTCGACAAGCAGGCACTTGTTTTTTCTAATCCTTTTATTCCCTACAAATGGGAGCATATTGAGAGCGAAGTGTCGGGGTTTTATGTTATATTCAATGCCAGTTTCTTCAACCAATTTGGCAATCTGATTCAATATGAAGTCTTTCAACCGACGGGTACGCATGCTTTTGAGTTGGAGGATACCCAATTTGACTCTTTATGTGAGATATTTGAAAAGATAGAAGCCGAACTTAGCTCGGAGTATATTCATAAATACGATGCAATTAGAAATCAAATTTATGAGTTGATTCACTATGCGATGAAAACCCGCCCATCAACCCGCATTGAGCAGTTGCCTATCAATGCCTCACAGCGAATCCACTGGTTGTTTTTGGAACTACTCGAACGCCAATTCCCGATTGACGAAAACCACACCGAAATCAAGTTGCGTACAGCCTCCGATTTTGCGGCTCAACTCAATGTCCACGTCAATCATCTCAATCGAGCGGTAAAAGAAACTGGCGGTAAAACTACCTCCCAACTCATTGCCGAGCGACTATTGCAAGAAGCCAAAATTATGCTCAAGCAAAGTCAATGGAATATTGTTGATATTGCTTTTTCTCTTGGTTTTCAAGAAGTTACGCATTTTAATAATTTCTTCAAAAAGCATGCTGAAGTAAGCCCAGCTAAATTTCGGAAAGCATATTGAGGTATTTTGCCCGCTACCAACAGTGGTGAAATTCAAAGAGAAAAAAGACCATAAACTCATTGGAAGCCCATTCACAACGTCGAAAATGCGGAGATGATTTTAGAGTAATTGTTGATTTAGTTGATTGATTATCAATACTTTAAGTGGTTAACTAAATCTCGTGGTACCGCACAGGCGATTCTGGCCGCCTTTGACTCAACTACTTAATTTCTTCCTTGTGTTGGATGCAAAAAAACATAGCGACCGTTCTGAGATGCCTTCACCCGACGGCAATCACACCGCCAAACCCAAACCAGGGTTGTTTATTATTGAAAATAGATTTGCGCCGAAAAATACAAAAAAGCTAACGAGTAGAAGAAACTTTGCGAAAGTGAGTAAAGTTGGTAAGCATACCAAGCATTGAAACTGTAGCAAACCCACAGTGCCAGCAGAAAAAAAATGAAAAAGCCAAAGTGCTGCCTCGTTGTAAGAAAATTGGCGTTTGAAATTTTGAAAACTCAGCTAATTTTGCTCGTCTGAGGTTAGCGAGAAATAGGCAAAAACAGAGCGAAAATTACAATAAGAAGTTGGAGAGAAAAACTGTAAAAATAAATGATATGAAAGGCTTTACGTCTTTCAACAGTTGGGCTGTTAGGCCGTTACATGTCGCTCCAATGCCTTGTTGACAAGCAGCTAAAATTGCTGGTAAAGCAACAAAAGTGCTTCATTATCACAGGTAAAAATGGAAGAATCCTGCAAAAAGTTCGATAAATTACTTGCCAGCAGTAAGTTTTTGTTGCACACTTTTTACGAACTCAATGCTTGCATTTGAAAGGTTGGCGATTTTTGCAATCCCAAAATCTGTTTGAGTAAGCAAGTTAATGACAAAAATCTCTTTACTCTTATCAAGAGCTATCATGTAAGCTACATCTCTCTCTTCATCTATGTATTTTGCCAGATTGTCCACAATTATTTCTTTTAGTTTTTGCTCCAATTTACGCAGTTGTGCTAAAATACGCAACTGTTTGAAATATTTCTTTAACGTCAAATCGCTCTCCGTAGTTTCTTCAAGTCGTGCAATGATTTGTTTCAAGGCATTTTCTGGCTGTTTCTTGGCAAAATCTGCCAGAACAGCCAATACAATTTCTTCGGGCTGGTTCGACTTTAGAAAAATGTGATAGTCTTGTTGAGCCAAGGAAATCAAAGAATATTCATAACTCAAAACCAGTGCCTGCTCTAATTTTGTTACCATTTTTGGGGGCTTTGAGCCTATAAAAATAACAAATTGGCGAATGGGTAACTTGTATTTACGGCCAAGCATGAAATAGTACTCCCCCATGCGATAGACCATTTCTGCCTCGTTGGCCACCTGAAACTCAATTTGAAGTACAAATGTATTTCCTTCACTATCAGTTACTTTTTTGAGTACATCAGGCTTGCGCTCCTTGGTATGCTGAATATCATCAGGCAGTTCTTCCATTGAAATAGCCGTAATACCCAGTACATTTTGCATGAGGCTTGGTATGACGGCGTCTATGTTTTCTTTAAAAATCTTATCGTACTGATTGGCTTGTTTTTTGTTCTGTTTCATGCCGCAAAACTATACTGAAGCAATTGTTTTTGAAAGCCAGAGCAAAGGAGTTTGGAAGGCTAAAAGCAGATGGTTTGGCACTGACAGTGTTGCAAACACTCTGTTTATTTTCAGTATGGAGTCTCCGATTTTTAGATTCAGCTTTCAAGAGACCGCAACTTGTTAGCCGAAGCGGCCATTTGGATTCGCTGATGAACCCACCAAGAGCCAATCGGTAGTACGAAAATTAAGCCCAATGTTGAAAGTCCCTTCAAACTGGTGATTGGCTCACTTTCGCTTCTTAAGAGAAGCTTGGTAACTACAAAAACCATAAAAGCGTAGCAAAACCCTTTCCAGATGCCAATGTGCAAATCTCCGATATAGCTGGTGTCAAATCCCAGAAGCCAGTCAGAGGTAAGCCCAGCACTTAGCAAGCACAGAGCGATGTAGAATGGCACTCGAAAATGGTGGGCTTCACTTTTACTGAAACTATCTAAAACTCTGAACGCGAAGTAAAACCAAGTGAGAATTAAGGCGCAAAAAAGCCAGAATGCTAAGTCGCTACTCTTATATGGAGTTGGTAAAATTAAATCTGTCCATACAGTGATAAATAATAGGAACGTGACTACTTTATGACTAATCTCTAAAAAGGATTTCATAGTACGGTGGTTATGTTTCAATTCTCAAACGTACTACTTGTCGGACATAAACCCGACTTTGAAAATCATTTTTCTTAAGATTATTCCACGACAAAAAGGATTAGTCAGTAGATTTTGCCCTTTCAAAGGCTTATAGCCGTTGTTGTTTACATTACCCAAAACGAAGAAAATGGCAAACTACACCTTACACATAAATAACAAAAACTACCGGGTGGAGGTCGAAGAAGACACTCCGTTGTTGTGGGTGCTCCGCGATAATCTTGGCTTGGTGGGCACCAAGTATGGCTGCGGCATTGCCCAATGTGGTGCTTGTACTGTGCATTTGAATGGTACGGCGGTGCGCTCCTGCGTGTTGCCTGTGTCGGCCATTGGCGCCAAGAAAATCACCACTATCGAGGGGTTATCGGCCAACGGCGAGCATCCCGTGCAGAAAGCTTGGTCTGAACTGGACGTGCCTCAGTGCGGGTATTGCCAAGCGGGTCAGATGATGACTGCGTCGGCATTTCTCAGCAAAAACCCCAAGCCTTCTTCCGAACAAATCGAAGAGGCCATGAACGGCAACATCTGCCGTTGCGGAACCTATCACCGTATCCGTGAAGCGGTTGCCCTTGCCGCCACAAAACGCAAATAACCATACATCATGTCTGCAAAATCAACCAGAAGAGATTTTATAAAAGCCTCTGTTATGGCGGGAGGCGGGTTGTTGCTGAGTTTTCGGTGGACCAACGCGCTGGCAGCTCCGCTCCCTGAAAGTGCCGCGGGGGAGGTGTCGTTTAACAGCTATTTGTCCATTTCTCCCGATAATGTAATCACCATTCTGTCACCCAACCCTGAGGTGGGGCAAAACATCAAAACGTCTTTTCCGATGATTGTGGCCGAAGAACTGGATGCCGATTGGAAAAACGTAAAAGTGGTACAGGCTAATTTGGATACACAAAAATTCAACCGTCAGGCCACGGCCGGAAGCGGTGCCATGCAGCATTCGTGGGACCGACTGCGCAAAGCTGGGGCTACCGCCCGACTGATGTTGATGGAGGCGGCCGCCAAGCGCTGGAATGTTTCTTCGGCTACGTTGACCACCGAAAATGGATTTGTGTGGCACAAAGAAAGCGGGCGTAAACTCAACTACGGCGCATTGGCTACCGAAGCGGCAACTTTGCCCGTGCCGACTGAGGTGAAATTCAAAGCGAAAAAAGACTATAAATTGATTGGCAAGCCCATTCACAACGTCGACAATGCGGAGATGATTACGGGCAAGCCGTTGTATGGCTTGGACGTCTACCGCGAAGGAATGTTGCTAGCTATGATTGAACGTCCTCCGTTTGGGACAAAAATAAAATCCGCAGATGTGGCGGCGGCCAAGGCCATGCCCGGCATTGTGGATGTGGTTATTTTTAAAGACAAAGTGGCGGTTGTCGGCAAATCTACGTGGCAAGTAACCAAAGCCCGAAAATTACTGAAAGTAGAATACGAACCCGACGGCGCGGTCGAAAGCACCACCGACCACGACCGTTTGATGAAACAGCTGTTGGACAAACAAGACGTAAAACCCTCGCGCAAAGACGGCGATGTGGAGGCCGTTTTTAAAACCGCCGCCAAGTTAATCACGCGCGAATACCAAGCGCCCTTTTTGTCCCACGCCTGCATGGAGCCCATGAATTTCTTTGCCCATGTGCGAAGCGATGGTGTCGAATTGATTGGCCCTGCCCAATTGCCCGAAGATACCCGGAAAAATGTAGCCAAATTGTTAGGTGTTGATATTGAGAAGATTACCCTAGAAATGACGCGCATGGGCGGCGGCTTTGGACGTAGGCAGCGCTCCGACTATTCGATGGAAGCGGCCGAGCTGTCAAGCCTGCTGAAAGCCCCTATTAAAGTAATGTGGACCCGGGAAGATGATATGCGAGGCGGCCAATACCGCCCCGCCATGATTTATCGTTTTCAGGCAGCTTTGGATGCCGACGGGAATTGGATTGGGTATAGAATGCGTGGAGTAGGAGTCAATTCTGGCAACAGCACGCGCCCTGATCATTTTCCGGCTGGAGCCGTACCGAATTTTCTGGTGGATTCCATCGACCATAAATCACCCATAACGACGAGCCCGTGGCGGGCGCCTTCTGAGAACTTTCTGGGCTTTGCTGAGCAGTCTTTTTTTGACGAAATCGCCACCGCCGCCAATCGGGACCCCATCGAGTACCGATTGGCATATCTCGAAAAAGCCAAAAAATCGCCCGTAGGAGCGGTAAAATACGATATTGATCGCATGAAGGGCGTCATTGAACTGGTGGCCGAAAAATCGGGCTGGGGCAAAAACAAAAAAGCATTCCAAGGATTCAGCGCTTATTTTTCACACGGCTCGTACATCGCGCAGGTGGCCGAGATTGAAATGCAGAATGGAAATCCCGTATTGAAAAAAATGGTTGCGGCGGTCGATTGCGGAGTAGTTGTGAATCTAAGTGGTGCGTACCAACAGGTAAAAGGAGGCATCATCGACGGCTTAGGACATGCGCTGTATGGCGAAGTAACCCTCAAAGACGGCGTGCCTGACCAAAAAAACTTCGACACCTACCGCCTGATACGCATGAAGGAAGTGCCTGACGTAGAGGTGCATTTTGTAGAAAGCACCATCAATCCAACAGGACTCGGAGAGCCTGCCCTTCCACCAGCAGCGGCAGCCTTGGCCAATGCCTTCTTTAAAGCCACGGGAAAACGTCTTTATAATCAGCCTTTCACCAAAGAAGAAGCCATGAAAGGGGGGAAATTTGGGTAAATGGGGTGACGATTTTTACAAATATTATAGTATGATTAACATTTGCAATTACTTTATTTAACGCCATTTCTGCTGAAGTTGGTGTTTTTTACCAACTTCAGAGGGGTTTGGCGGTGAAAACACCACTGAGAGCGAAAAAAATTGTATCTCTTTTATTTATCTAACGCCATAGCCTGAACAGTGCTTTTTTTAGTTATACTTTTAAAAATCGTATTTTCATAATGAAGCACTTTCTAGTTTTTTTGTTTTACTGTCTCTGTTTAGAAACAGTTTTGGCCCAAAACGAAAAATTTTCCTTTGTTTTTATGACTGATATGCATCTACGCCCCGACCCCGTCGTAGAAAAAGCATTCAATAAAGTAGTACAACGAATAGAGCAAATAAAACCTGACTTTGTACTTTCGGGTGGAGACCAGATTTTTGATATTATGCGGGGGAATCGAGCAAAAGGAGATTCTCTTTTTACCTATTACCTCAGTCAGACTCGTAGATTTAAAGTTCCAGTTTATAATTGCGTAGGAAACCACGACCTCTTTGGAATATACGAGGAAAGCCCCGAGGATTCCTCACATACCGACTATAAACTGGGCATGTTTAAGCGATATTTTGGTGATCCCTACTATTCATTTGACCACAAAGGATGGCATTTTGTCGTCTTAAACGTTCTGGATGTAGATAACTATAAGTACATAGGAAGAGTAGATGAAAGTCAGTTAAAATGGATAAAAAACGATCTCAGTTCCGTAAAGCCCGACACCCCCGTGGTGGTGGTCGCCCATATTCCTTTGGTTACAACTTACCATGACTTGTATCCTCCTCAAAACGGCTATCCCTCTCAGCCCCCAGTTGCAAACCGTAACGAAGTCTTAACCCTTTTTAAAGACCATAACCTCAAGTTTGTTCTTCAAGGACACCTTCACTGGTTTGAGGACTTAAATATAGCGGGCAAAACCCACTACATAACTGGTGGGTCCATCGCTGGACGACCATCTTGGCGCGGTAATACACATGGTTCCAGGGGCTTTTTGAAATTTAATGTATCGGGGAGCAATGCTACTTATGAGTTTGTATCGTACGAGGATAAAGACTAGCTCATGTGAAATAGAAGGAGGATAAACATAAGTCGCAGCGTGGTGTACTATTTGTAGCATTATTTAGGAGGATGTTCGCCGATGGCAATTAGGGCGCGTCTAACGGTTTATTAATGGCTGGCGATTCAATTTAAGGCTTCGCTCGTTGCTCGCCCAATAGCTGTTTTGTCAATAATTTTCTACCAAAGTTGGGGTTTTTTACCAAATTCAGCGAGCTTAGCGGTGAAAATACCAACAAGAGTGATAACCTTCATTTCTAAAATTTCTACGTTGCCGAGGTGGGTGTATGCACCCACCTCTTTTTATTGTCTCACTATGAGTCAATAATGGGATTGTACAGGATACGGATGGTATAAAATTGTTATTCTTTTGAATTTACAAAAGAATACTGTCTCCTCTGTGCCTAAATAACGCCCTTCTCATCTTTGAAATCATTTAAAACCTATGAAGAAATTCTCCTTTATTCTCTTATTACTGACCGCCCTGATTGCTCCCGTTTTTGCGGGTGTCTCCATCGTCAATCTAAGCGTGGATTATCAGGAAAAACCTTTAGGAATAGATATTGCCAATCCGCATTTTAGTTGGCAAATGAAGGCCTTGGATGCCAAACGAGGATATACCCAAAAAGCCTATCAAATCGTGGTGACCAATGCCAACAATCAGGTAGTTTGGGATACCAAAAAAGTCAATTCCGATATTTCGCACGGTATCGAATACGCCGGTACTCCGCTCAAAGCTACCACACGTTATACTTGGAAAGTGATGGTTTGGGACAATTTAAACGCTACTACTTCAAACAGTTCGTGGTTTGAAA
>JAIXPV010000085.1 GCA_027486105.1 Runella sp.
AAGGAACCAAGGCCGCTTCGACTTGATCGGGAATGCTTTGTTGATACGTTCCACTGACCACAAACGTGGCCGAATTGTTTGCTGAGCGTTGAAATACAAGGCGCGATGTAGGGAAGCTAATTCCCACTTGCGAAAAGGCAGGAAGAATAGCAAATACAGGAAGAAATGCAAAAAATAGAAAACAACGTACAATACTCTTTTTCAGGCAATTGCGAACTATTAACATCCTACACTGGGTAGTTATTTTCAAAATAAAAGTTTCAAATTTACGAAATCAGCTTGGGAGTTCAAGCTTCTTATGTGCAAATACCCCTAAAATAAAGCTTGTGTTGCACTATAAAGGGTATGAATTGAAAATAGTGAGGAAATATTTCCACGCAAAGTCGCCCTAAAAAAAACGAAGCCTCTTTGTGGGAGGCTTCGTCAGCGCTTGAAGGTGACTAAGAATCTAACGGGCCACGTACCGCTTACCGTTGGAATATTTAAAATCAACGCTGCCGTCAAAATCGGTTTTGTCGAAAGAAGCCCCTTCGTTAAAATCGGCGTATTTAAAATCGGCATTTCGCTGAAAATGACTACCCGCGAAGTTTACCTTTTCTTCAAATTCGGCGTATTTGAAGTCGGCATAATCGCGAAAACGTACCTCCTGAAAATCGGCTCGGTGGGAGAAATCAGCGTACTTAAAATTGGCGTAATCTTCAAATCGGATATTGGAGTAGAGGGCATCCTGGCGAAATCTAGCGTATTTAAAATTGGCTTGCTCGGCAAACTTACTACCCGCAAAATTGGCCACTTTTGAGAAAGTTGAATACTTAAATTCACTGCCGTTTTCAAAAGTACAGTTTTCAAAGACAGCATTTTCACGAAAATCGGCTGAATACGTAATGCCACCAATGACTTCTATATTGAGTATTTTGGTACGGCTACCATTTTCTTCAAGGCGTTTGTACGCAATTACATCGCCCTTAAAGGTACAATTCCGAAAAACCACGGGCACTTCTACCGTCGTTTTTACCTCTTCCCAGCCCTTTTCTTTTTTGATTTTGCGGTTAGAAAGCTCAGTAAAATCTAAATCACCAGTAATGACCACGCCGTCGTACTGAACCGACTGGTGTTTATCAATGGCTTGAAAAACTTCGCGGGCAGAGACTTGTTTTTGGGCGTAAAGAGCCGTGGCAGAAAAGGCGGCCAACAAAAATAATGATAAACGTTTCATAGCTGTACGGGCTGTTTTTAAGTTGAATAATTGATTTTGAAAGATAGATGCAAATAAGGGAACCTAGGTTGCATCACTCTCTATTAATTTTCAACTAAAATACCATTCTCCGCAAACCAATATCCTGAAGTAGCCATTGTTAGGGGTTTCCAACTATTTAAATCAAATTTACCCACCCCTTCAGAAGTTGCGGCAATTTTAACGATACTGACCGCTCGCATTTTTCGGTGCCACGTAAGCCTTTTGCCTTCTTCACAAGTTTCAGGTTTTCGGGAATTAGCTACCAAAAAATAAGCCGCCTGACTACCAAATACGCGGGCAATACCTTTCTCATCGATGCAAACCGACGTTTTTTCGTCCACTCCAATCCCTTTGGGCCGCTTTATCCCATCGATTTTCATGCGGGCCAAAAACGCCAAATGCCTTCCGTGTCGACTACGGTTACTGTAGTGCGTATCGGTGATGATATTTTTAAGCACTGGAACATCCATAAATCCCCCTTTGAGGAGGGTCATTTTTGCATCAAAAGGATTGGCAAGCGCTTCGGCCGAATTGATGCCGTCGTTGAGGGCCGCAAAGCTTACGCCCCCCAAAACGGCACACCCCGCGCTGGTACCACCGACAGGCGCTTTTTTTACGTGAATCAGGTAGTTTATGGCATCTTCTACGGGTGTATCCTGCCAAAACTTCACGTAATTGCCTTGGTCGCCACCTGCAATAAACAACAATTCAGCCTGCCTAATCCGAGTGGCGGTGGAGGGGTGAAGGGCCAATTCGCGCGAATTAATCAGCAAAGTCTCCACGGAATTGACACCGCCCAATCCATAAATAAAATCGTTGTAACCCGTCGAACCGCTTGCCCTGATTATGACCACATCTCCGCCTTTGGCGCGTTCAATCATCCACTGGAATGCCTCTTTCACGTCGGTGCTGCCTCCGCCCAATACATAGGCGTTGACGGTAGGTACACTTACGTCGGTCGTATCACCAGTAATACCAATCGATGCTGGAAGCGTACTTTGGGGAGCTTGCGCCCGAGCAATTTGGGGGAAATTTATCCCTAACAAAAGTAACAAAGTAAACTTCAGCCACATCGAGAATTAGTTTAAGGTATATAAATCTAAATAATTAAGCAAATTTATTCACGCAAAGTCGAAGTGGCGCAAAGAGTATAAAAAATTGATTATCTAAAACTTAGCGGCTCTGCGTGAAGTGTAAATTAATTTTGCACATTTACTTAGGGTAGCTATTATTAAGTATTAATAACCGACAATGAAAGGCAACAATTGAGGTTAAATTTGTTTGAAACAATAAAAATCAGACCTTTGAGTCCTCAAATTAGTCCTTTGAAACCATCCACGTTATGCGATTCTTCCGTTCCTCGGTCTGTATTTTATTGGTATATTTATTGATTATTAGTTGTATCCGTCAAAAAATAACGACGAACAACGACAGCGTTCACTTATTGTTAGGCAATCCGACCAATGCGCAGGCCAGTGAATCTGTTCCAGATAATTATCTGATTGTTAAACCCCAATATGCTTTGTCATACAACCGTTCCAAGGGGCACGCCAACTGGGTGGCGTGGGAGTTATCACAAAAATGGCTCGGCACCAGCGACCGTCAAAATGATTTTCGCCCCGACCCTATTTTACCCGTGTCTTGGTACAAAGTTACGCCAAATGATTACACCAATTCAGGATTTGACCGGGGTCACTTATGTCCTTCTGCCGAC
>JAIXPV010000675.1 GCA_027486105.1 Runella sp.
AGTAGGTCGCTGGTTTGATCCCGGCTGGGGGCTCCAAAGTGTTACTATTTACACTCTAAACAAATAGAAAAAGCCTCCATAGCTCAGCTGATAGAGCAACTGACTTGTAATCAGTAGGTCGCTGGTTTGATCCCGGCTGGGGGCTCTAAAGCCGATACGAAAGTGTCGGCTTTTTTGTTTTAAAATACTTTGCATGTACCTACATTACCTCCAACTTTTTGAAACAGCCCGTGTTTGTAAGAGTCTTTCTGATGATTTTTTTGTACTTTCACTTTTAGTAATTAATAAAAATGTGACCCATTTTAAAACTTTGCTATAAAATGCATAAATGGCTATCGATTTGTTTGGTATTGATTTGTGGTTTAGGGGTAGGGGGATGTTGGTATCGTCAATGCCCAATCAAAGGCTGCAAAGTGCGTCATGAGCATAGTCATGGTAGGAGTATTGTGCGCGGACGGGGCACCTTTCCCAAGCCTCATTTCTTCGGAAAGCCCAGGACTGCGGCTGAAAAAAGGGAGCAGGCAAACGAAAGACGGCGTAAGAGGAGCTAGTTTTGCCATTATAAAGTATTTGGTGTATTTTTGTACAAAAGCATTTAATTTTTGTTTATGTCAGAAAACACCGGTAATATTATTCCTATTAACATTGAGGATGAGATGCGTACGGCTTACATTGATTATTCAATGTCGGTCATTATTTCTCGTGCACTCCCTGATGCCCGCGATGGATTAAAGCCTGTTCACCGTCGGGTGCTTTATACAATGTTTGAATCGGGCTTTTTGCACAATCGCCCTTATAAAAAATCGGCCCGTACCGTCGGCGACGTAATGGCCAAATATCACCCACATGGTGACGCTTCAATCTACGATACCATGGTGCGCATGGCGCAACCTTGGTCACTACGTTACATGTTAGTTGATGGGCAGGGAAACTTTGGTTCGTTGGACGGCGATTCTCCCGCTGCCATGCGTTATACCGAATCAAGACTGAAACGTATTGCCGAAGAGATGTTGCAAGACATCAATAAAGAGACCGTTAACTTTCAGCCAAACTACGATGACTCTGATGAGGAACCCACTGTTTTGCCCGCAAAATTACCCAACCTACTTTTAAATGGTTCTTCGGGAATTGCTGTAGGGATGGCCACCAATATGGCTCCTCACAACCTTACAGAGGTCATTGATGGCACTATTGCTTACATTGATAATAATTCTATCACTGTTCAGGAATTAATTCAATACGTCAAAGCACCAGACTTTCCTACTGGAGCTATTATATATGGTTATCAAGGAGTTAGGTCTGCATATGAGACTGGGAGAGGTCGGGTTGTGATGCGTGCTGTGGCTACCTTTGAACAAACACGTACAGGGCGTGAGCAAATTGTGATTACGGAAATTCCGTACATGGTCAACAAGGCCGATATGATTAAAAGAATTGCTGATATGGTCAATGATAAACGTTTGGATGGAATTTCTGCCATCCGCGATGAGTCAGACCGCGACGGTATTCGTATTGTGTTTGAGTTGAAAAAAGATAGTATCCCCAACATTGTTTTAAATCACCTTTATAAGTTCACTCCTCTTCAATCATCGTTTAGTATCAATAATGTTGCCTTGGTAAAAGGGCGTCCTGCGTTGTTGAACCTGAAAGATTTGATAAAGTATTACGTGGAGCATCGGGTGGAAGTCATCACCCGGCGCACTCAGTACGACCTTCGGGAGGCCGAAAAACGGGCTCATATTTTACAGGGTTTATTGATTGCCCTTGATAACTTAGATGCGGTCATTAAATTGATTCGTAGCGCCCGTGACCCCGAAACCGCTCGAAATGGTTTGATTGAACAGTTTAGTTTGAGTGAACCTCAGGCCCGTGCTATCCTTGAGATGCGTTTACAACGCCTTACCGGAATGGAGCGAGACAAAATCATCGCCGAATACGAGGAATTGATGAAGCTCATAGCCGATTTACAGGATATTTTAGCCAATGAAGTTCGTAAGTTTCAGATAATTAAAGATGAGCTTACCGATTTGAGAGCACGCTACGGTGATGCCCGTCGTTCTAAAATTGAGTATGCTGCCGAAGAGTTTGCAGATGAAGATATGATTGCGGATGAAGAAATGTTAATTACCATTTCTCATCAAGGCTACGTAAAACGTACCCCAATCGGTGAGTATCGTACGCAGGGCAGGGGAGGGGTTGGTTCAAGAGGAGTTACCACCAAAGATGATGACTTTACGGAGCATTTGTTTTCGGCAACGATGCTGAACTATTTGCTTATTTTTACCGAATTCGGAAAGTTGTTCTGGCTCAAGGTATACGAGATACCCGAAGGTTCAAAAACGGCCAAGGGCCGACCCATTCAAAACCTCATCAACATTGAGTCGGGTGATAAAGTACGAGCCGTAATCAATGTTCGTACCTTGAGTGATGCTGATTATATCAACAATAATTACATCATCATGTGTACTGAAGACGGAACCATCAAGAAGACATTGTTGGAAGCCTATTCGCGCCCACGTGCTAATGGTATTGCAGCAATCACAATCAATGAGGGTGACCGTCTTTTGGATGTTGCATTGACCAATGGAGACAACCACATAATTATTGCTTCAAAAGAAGGAAAGGCTGTTCGTTTCCATGAGAGCCGAGTACGTCCAATGGGGCGTACAGCGGCTGGTGTGAAGGGAATCGAACTTGGTGGTGAAGGAACCAACAATAAAGCGATTGGAATGCTCTGCGTCAGTAATTTGGAAAAACAACTCATGGTAGTTTCGGAAAATGGATACGGTAAACGATCACAGATTGAAGATTATCGTGAGACCAACCGAGGCGCTAAAGGTGTAACAACCCTGAATATTACCGAAAAAGTGGGAAGTCTGGTGGCCATCAAAGAAGTTTCGGATAGTGATGATTTGATGATTATTAATAAATCAGGAATTGCAATTCGAATGTCAGTCACCGAAATTCGGGTTGCAGGCCGAAACACACAAGGAGTCCGGTTGATTAAATTAAATGAGGGCGATGAGATTTCATCCGTTACCCGTATAGAATCAGAAGAATCAGTCATTGAGGGAAGTGAAGAGGGAGGTGCTACGGCAGCCCCCGAACCACCCACTGAAGCCTAGATTGGATGATATGTATGTGATAAGAAAGTAGATTTTAGGGTATATTATTGTAAATTATCCAACAATCTGCTTTCTTATCCTTTTTTTTAATTTATTCAATCAACAATAAGTCGATTTTTATCCCGTTTTTTGCTCAAATTTTAAACTTAATAACTTACCTCAAAATGAAAAAGTTGATCGTAACATCTGCTTTTAGTTTTTTTGCTATTTCTGCCTTTTCTCAGGTAGACAAATTACTACTGGAACAGAAAAAGAAAGAAAAAGAAAAAAGCGACAAAGCTATCACAGACCCCAAAGCAGGTGCAAAATCAAGCACATGGCTAGAGCGGGGCAAATTGTATGATGAAATCGCCCGTCTCTATACTGAAATGGATTCAAGTGCTGCTTTAGTGGCTTATGAGTCATTCAAAAAAGCAGTTGAAGTAGATGCGGCAAAACCAGGTAAAGTGACTAAAGAAGCTCAGAAGTTTCTGACAGGAGGAACGGATGATAGTGGTGTGAATTTGGGAACGTCCCTTGTGAAGCAAGGTGCCGAGAAATTCCAGACCAAAAAGTACGATGAAGCTATCAAATTTTTTAACATTGCCCAAGAGGTCAATCCGAAAGATACTCTAGCACCTTTATACGGAGCTTACAGTGCTATGCAGAGTCAAAAAAATGACATCGCAGCCACTATGATGGAGCAATACATCGAAAAAGGAGGGAAAGACGCTGGTAACTTCGCATTGTTGGCTCAATTGTACCGTATCGAAAAGAAGAATGACAAAGCACTTGCAATCTTGGATAAGGGAATGGAGGTATTGCCAGCAAGCAAAACTTCGTTTAAAGCAGAGCGCGTTAACGTACTTTTGGATACACAACGTTTAGAAGAGGCGAAAGTTGGACTTAATGAGTTGATCGACTTAGATCCCCAAAATGCGCAATATGCCCTTAACTTAGGCATTTTGAACGACAATGAAGTACAACAGATTACGGCCGAAATCAGAAAATTAGCTGAATCATCTAAAAAAACAAGTGGAGTTGATCGGAAAATAAAGGAAGCAGAAGAGACAGATAAAGTTTTTGCAGATGAAGTAAAGAGAATTTCTGGACTGATTGCAAAACAACCCAAAAATGCTGATTTGAAACGTCAGAAAGCAGAGGTTGAAGCAAAGCAGAAAGAAAATAAAGTTGCATTAGAAGAGGCTAAGGCAGAGTTGGTTAAAACAAAAGAGGAAATAGCCAAACTGGGGGATACTTCGGCAAAAATTGCAGAACTTAATGCAAAGCTTACAAAAGCCCGTGAAGGTGCAAAATCTGCTTACGATAGAGCACTCAAGGCTGACCCCAACAATTACGATGCTCTGTTTAACATGGGGGTATTTTATTTCAATGAAGCGGTTGAAATGAAAAGAGAAGTAGATGCAATGGATATGAAAGAATACAATGCAAAAGGAAAAGACCTTGAACCTAAAGTTTGTGGTAAATTCAAGCAATCACATCCGTATTTTACTAAGGCCAAGGCTATTAAAGAAGAAGAGGCTGTTGTCGAAACTTTGAAGCAATTGGATGTAATTCTTAAAGAATTTGAAGGAAAGAAAATCGTATGTGAAGAAACAAAATAATAAAATAAAGAGTGGGTTTAACTCACTCTTTATTTTTAACTGTTTTATTTAACATAATGTAAATTATAGAACATTTATTTTAGAGTAAATGGCTATTGTTTTATTTAAAAGGGATATTTGGTACAATTTTAGATAGGTTGTATTTTTAAATGCAGTATATTTAAATGTCTTTACTAAAACCAACCTACCTATGAAAAATGAACTTTTTACTTCTAAAAAAGTCCCTAAGCTAAAACCACGTCGTCAGCAACTGCCCATGCCGAACGATATCCAGGAGTATTTACAGAATGCGGATGAATCAGAAAATTCATTTGAGAATTCCCCTGAAGAACTGATTATAGGGCAAAGCAGTAATGTAAGACATCTATGCGGTAAATATGAAAGATATTCGCTCAGCGAGGATCAAAAGCGCATTATAAAGGATATTGTGACTATTTATGCCGACGGAAAAGTGATTGTACGCTCAATGGAGGGAATTCAAAAAGGTGTTGCGTCGTATTTTATGAATTCAATCTTAGCTATTAATTTGAATACCCTGAATGACAAAGATGCGATTGGTACTCAGTTATTGATGTACGTTGGACGGTTTGAATACAAAGACATTGAGTGCCTGCATGCTGTATGTTCGACG
>JAIXPV010000469.1 GCA_027486105.1 Runella sp.
CAATATCACAACATCAACAACATTAATTAAATCAACAATGACAACAACATCAGTAAGCTCAAGAATGATACCACCATCAATAACAATCAACTCAAAAGACTGAAACGTCTGGCTTACCACACTTTCGATGGTTTTTTGTAAGCCTGCACCATCATTCAGGTTGATTGTAATGACCGAAAGCTGCGTCATTGGGGCGTATACTTGATGAGGCGTTTAATCAATCGCTTCATTTTTTTTTTTTTTTTTACCACTTCTGCTCTGCCAAAAAGCATATCTTGAATAAACACATCAGCCTCATAATTTCTTTCAATACGCTCGGGGTGCTTCAAAGGGAAATCTAACTCATAAGTAGGCATATTAGCAAAATAGCTATCGGGATTATTAAAGTGAGTCCCATCAGGCCCATGACCGATATTTGAGATTAAATTAGCTTTAGGAATGACCGCTAATTGCCTTCTCAACATACTTTGAAAATGGAATTGAAAATCCCACGTATCAATGGGTCGTTCTTTAAAGAAATAGTCGTACTGATTTTTCCACCAAAGCTGATACTCATTTTCTTCAAACAAGTACTGAAGAAAACTCACCTTATCTATTTTCTCCCATTTGTTAATGTATAATTCATAATCTTGCCAACTTCTACGCCACGTAGCCCATCCCCAACTCGAAGGAAAAAGGGAGTAATAGTAATCCGCTTCAATAAGCATAGGTTGCTGTAACTGAAAGTTATTTCCAGAAATTGCAGATATGGCATTATTGTCACGGTATTTTTCAAGTAATTCGGCACAAAAGGAGAAAAATGATGCATTCGGCAAACAATCATCTTCCAAAATAATTCCTTCGGGGACATGTTCAAAAAACCAAGTAATAGCATCTGATACGTTTCGGCCACATCCAACATTTGAATTTCTGAAGTAAGTTTTAACTTCACAATCCCAGTCAATTCCTTGAAGGACCAATTCTCTGGTTATCCTACATTTTTCGGCTTCTCCTTCCTTATCCATTCTTGGGCCATCAGCGGCAATAAAAAGATAGGAAGGTTTTTGATTTTTGATAACCTCAAAAACTTTTTGGGTGGTTTCTGGTCGATTGAATATCAGAAATAATACGGGGACAGTAAAACGAACTTTCATTAGCTAAAACCAACGCTCCTTAAAACATTATTGACATTTATAAAACAACGTATTATATGTCTTAGCTATAAATATGTAACCTTTACTTAATAAATACTGATGAATCTCAAGCTTATTAATTTCAATAATTGAACTGACAAAGGTTTCAACTAACAAGTATTCTGGTTTATATTTTAACCAATCGTTAGACTGTAAAACAGGCAGCTCTAACCCTTCAATATCAATGGACATAAAATCTATAGAGCTTTCATACGGCAAATATTCGCTCAAAATTTCATCCAGTCTTTTTGTTTGTAAAATTTCCTCTCTAATAAGCTTAGCTCCATGATTTTTAATATGTTCATTTGCAATTTTTTCAGAAAGGGTATTAAAAGCAGGGTCACTGAAGATAAAGTACTTCAGTTTTTGTTGGGTAATGTAAAGCGGTGCTTCGACATTAATATCTCTTGGTCTTAATTGGTTAAATATAGACATGCTGCCTGGCATGGCATCTATATTAATTCCATTCCATCCACCTAGATAGAACCTATAAGTATTTGAGAATCTTAAGGGATGGTGCGCACCAATATCAACGTAAAATCCTTTAGTCTTATCTTTAATAAATCTGCTTAACACTAAGTCTTCTCCTTCTTGAGAATACGACTTATTCTGATATTTATAGTAATTGGACATCTTTAATTCTTCCCCAATAAAATCTTTTATTGAAGAAGGCAGACATCTAACAACTCCTCTTTTTATCCAACTTTTCCAACTCTCCATTCTCCTGACAATAAAAGTTTTGTATCACTTATCCGCCCTATTCTCCCTATTTTATAAAAGTCCCCCATCTCTACATCAAAAATATAAAGTGGGTCTTTGGGCCAGTCTGACTCTATTCCATTTTCAACAATACGTCCATGGACTTTTACACGCATTGGGGCAATATAAAAATTCTTTATCGTACACTTTATGGTTGTAAACCCTATTGGCAAATTATCAAATCCAATATTTTGATAACCGCTATACAAAACACATAAAGTATCGTTATAACTATCATGAAGAGAAAAACCAATATCAATATTCTTGCAGTTCGGCTTGTTTACTAAAATTGTAATTAAAAGGGTAATATCGTCCCCAGTAATAACTGATTTTATGTCATTTCCTTCGTTATCTTCAATCTTAAAACCCGCAAAAACTACATTTTTATTTCCACTTCTATTATCAGAATGAATGATAGGCGCAATTAACTCTGTCTCCTCCTTTAAGTATGTATTGATAGTATCTTCTATATTACCCTCAAAAACAACGCCTCCGTGAATAATCATAAGTCCTTTCGTACACAAATTCTTCACCGCCCCCATATTATGACTTACAAACAGCACCGTACGGCCATGGTTGCGGCTCACGTCTTGCATTTTTCCGATGGCTTTTTTCTGGAATTCGGCATCACCCACGGCCAATACTTCGTCTACCACCAGTATTTCTGGTTCTAAGTGAGCAGCTACCGCAAAACCCAAACGCACAGTCATCCCACTCGAATATCGCTTTACGGGTGTATCAATGTAACGCTCACAGCCAGAGAAGTCGATTATTTCGTCAAGTTTAGCCCGTATTTCGTGCCTAGTCATGCCCAAAATGGCGCCGTTAAGGTAGATATTTTCGCGCCCCGTCAGTTCAGGATGAAAGCCAGTTCCTACTTCTAACAAACTGCCAATCCGCCCATCGTACAGAATACGCCCCGTGGTGGGCCCAGTTACTTTTGAGAGTATTTTCAAAAGCGTTGATTTCCCCGCCCCGTTTTTTCCGATAATGCCCAAAATTTCTCCTGGCATTACTTCAAAATTTATATCTTTCAACGCCCAAACGTACTCACTGCTTCCTTTTGAGGCTCGGTCATTGCTTTCTCCAATGGTCAAGAAAGGGTCTTCTTTTCCTCTCACTTTATACCACCAGCGTTTGAGGTCGTTGCTGAGGGTACCCGTCCCGATACTGCCAAGGCGGTATTGTTTGGAGAGGTTTTCTACTTTAATAATGGGTTTCATTCAACTGGTATTTCCGTCGAAATGTTATTTTTTCCTACTTTTTTCTTCTGCTACCTCTCAAACCGTGTCCATAAAGTTTTTCTCGGTATAATTAAATACCACCAGTCCCAGCAGAAATACGACCAAAGTAAATCCAGCAGAGTAGCCCAAAAGCTCCCAAGAGAACGTCCCTGTTGAAAAGAACCCATATTTGAAGGTTTCAATGATGCCCGTCATGGGATTGGCCAGCATCAAAGGGCGGTACTTGTCGGGTACGGCCGAAAGCGGCAATATCACGGGCGTGGCGTACATCAACAATTGCACCCCAACATCCACCAAATACTGCAAATCCCGG
>JAIXPV010000470.1 GCA_027486105.1 Runella sp.
TCAAAACCGACAATTAAAAAATGATAAAATACTCCTTCCACAGATGGGTGTTTACCTAAAATTAACCCAATTCCGTAGCTTATGTGCAAAATCATTCTGCTCATCGACTTTGCCGAAGAATACAGCAAGGGACTGTTGAAAGGAATCTCTAAATATTCCAAAGAGCACGGGCCTTGGATTTTTTGTCGGATGCCGTTGTTTCAGCGCGAAACAATTGGAATTGACGGGATTTTAGAGTGGGCCCTCGAATGGGAAGCCGACGGCATCATCGGGCAGTTGTACAACGACCCCAAAATCAGCAAAATCGTGGAAGCGGGTATTCCCGTCATTGCGCAGGATTTTAAAGAGCGCTTCAAGGAGATTCCCAACATTACCGGCGACCACTACGAAGCGGGCAAAATGGGGGCCGAGTATTTTCTCAGAAAAGGTTTCAAAAACTTCGCTTTTTATGGATTCAAAGACATCGTTTGGTCGCGCGAGCGCGCCGATGGCTTTGAAGATAGGGTCAAAAAAGCGGGGCATCAAGTGCATTATTTTGAGCACATTATGGCGCGGTCGAGCGAGTTGTGGTACTACAAACCCAGCCCACTTAGCCAGTGGCTTAAATCGCTTCCTAAGCCCATCGCCCTCATGACCTGCGACGATAATCAGGGGCAGCACATCACCGAGGCTTGTCGTCAGTCCAATATACGTATTCCCGAACACGTGGCGGTGCTGGGTGTCGACAACGATGAAATGATTTGTGAGTTTTCGGATCCACCGCTATCGAGCATTGGCCAAGATACCGAAAAAGGCGGCTACGACGCGGCCAAGCTACTACACCACATGATTGAGCACGGCACGGCCGATTATTACGACATTATCGTTAAACCCACCCAAATCATCACCCGGCAGTCGACCGACATTTATGCCACCAACGACCGTTACATTGCTTCTTCACTGAAGTTTATTCACCAAAATATCGACAAAAACCTGCAAGTGGAAGACATTGTCAAGCAGGTTCCCCTGTCGAGAAGAGCCTTAGAACAGCGTTTTCAGGATATTACAGGTTATCCTATTTATAAGTACATATTTAATCTGCGTATCGAAAAGTTTACCCAAAAACTCATCGAAACCGACATGACGGTTTTTGAAATTGCACTGGATATGGGTCTGGCCGATAGCAAAAATATTGCCCGTCAATTCCGTCAAATCAAAGGCTGTACGCCCATTGAGTACCGGAATCAGCATTTGGCGGGGAAGTAAGTTGCTCAGGTTTTATTCATAACCCAAATTGAGATGGGGTCATTTGGGTCTGAGGTAACGTACGCATTGTCAGTCAATTTCGCTTTTGCGGGGAGAGAAGCAATACTGGGAATTTAAGAAGTTAACAATGTTTTTCACAAAACGGGCAGCCCCCGTGAGCTGCCTGTTTTGTGAAAATACAAAATATGTTGTCCTAATCTCCGATAATATTTCTGCTCAATAGTTATCAAGCGGCAGCCACTAATCCATCCCCTTCAATTCCGCCACAACTTTCGTAATCGAATCTTTGGCGTCGCCGAAGAGCATGAGGCAGTTGGGATAATAGAAAAGTTCGTTGTCGATGCCCGCGTAGCCAGCCGCCATGGAGCGCTTGCTTACAATCACCGTTCGGGCTTTGTCGGCGTTGAGGATTGGCATTCCGTAGATGGGGCTGGCGGGATTGCTGCGCGCGGCAGGGTTAACAACGTCGTTGGCTCCCACCACAAACACCACGTCGGTGGTGGCAAACTGATCGTTGATTTCTTCCATTTCCACGAGTTTGTCATAAGCTACGTTGGATTCCGCCAAGAGCACGTTCATGTGGCCGGGCATCCGTCCTGCTACGGGGTGAATGGCGTATTTGACTTCCACACCACGTTTTTCGAGAATCGCTTCCAGTTCGTGAATCACGTGCTGCGCCTGCGCTACGGCCAATCCGTAGCCGGGCACTACGATTACTTTCTGGGCGTAGTTCATCAAGATGGCAATGTCGGAAGGGGTGCTGCTTTTTACTGAGCCGCCCGCAAAGGTGCTGGCTTCTCCCGCCGTAGCACCGCCTCCGCCAAACGACCCGAAGATAACATTGGTGAGAGAACGGTTCATGGCGTTACACATCAAAATCGTGAGTAGCGTACCCGCCGAACCCACCAGAATTCCGCCCGTAAGCATGACCTGATTGTCGTACAGAAAACCGCCAAAAGCCGCCGCGACCCCCGTGAAGGAGTTCAACAGCGAAATGACCACGGGCATATCCGCTCCTCCGATGGGCAACACAAACAGGATACCATAAGCCAGTGATAGGGCAAAGATAACGTACAGCAGCGCCGTAGAAGCGTGGCCGAAGGAAAGATAGATGCTAAGGCCCAGAATACTCACCAGCAGGATGATGGTCAGGATATTTTGGGCGGGAAGCTTGAAGGTCTTTTTCAGAATTTCCTGCAACTTGGCATAAGCAATGATACTGCCCGAAAATGAAACGCTCCCGATGACCAGTCCAGCCACGATGGTCAGGATGGTAACGGGCGGGGTGTCGCCGTGGAGGTGCCCAAATTCTACCAACGAAATCAGGGCCGCGCAGGCACCGCCCATGCCGTTGAAAAGGCTCACCATTTGGGGCATGGCCGTCATTTTGACTTTCTTGGCCGAAATCCAGCCCAGCACGGTACCGATGGCAATACCGCCGAAAATCCAGGCGTAGTTGCCGATGGACTCGCCCTCTTCGTTTTTGTGCATGAAGATGGTACCCAAAATGGCGAGGGTCATACCCGCTGCCGCCAAAAAGTTGCCGTTACGGGCAGTTTTGGGGCCAGATAGCATTTTCAAGCCTACAATAAAAAACACGGAACCCAAAAGGTAAATGAGGTATAGCCAGTATTGTTGTATCATTGTCAGTGTGCAGTTTACAGTAAGCGGTTGGCAGTCGCTTTCCCTTTTTACCGTGGGGTGCGACCTGCCAGCTGCGAACTAAATTTATTTTTTCTTTTTAAACATTTCCAACATTCGGTCTGTGACCACAAAACCGCCAACGACGTTGAGCGTGCCGAGAATCACCGCCAAAAAGCCCAGAATCAGTGCGGGCCAGTTGCCAGCTTCGGCGTGCCCCATGACGATGATGGCTCCGATAATCACCACCCCGTGGATGGCGTTGGCGCCCGACATCAGCGGCGTATGCAGCGCTGAAGGTACTTTGGAAATGACCTCAATTCCTACAAAAATGGAGAGAATGAGGATATAGATAAGCTGGATATTTTCTCCAATGAACGTGATGGTTGAATCCATTTGTTTTGTTGTTGGGTGAATTAATATTGGAATCCGTCGATAGTCAGACTCTGTATCAACGGCAATCAGACTCAGCATTTGACTAGGTCTGTGCGACTCAGTCGCTGCCCAGTCTGACTATCGTCTGACCTCAGTCCAGATTTACTTTTCTAAAATTCCTTTTGTAAACGCATGTACCAACGTACCTTGGTGGGTGATGAGGCTGCCTTTGGTGATTTCTTCCTCCAATTCCCACTTAAACCCGTCTTTATTGGCCAAATGTAGTAGAAGTGTGCTGATGTTTTTGGCGTATAAATCACTGGCGTTGGTGGAGAGCAAGGCGGGGAGGTTAGATTCTCCGATGATGGTGACTCCGTTTTTGACGACGGTTTTGTTGGCTTCGCTCAGGGCGCAGTTGCCACCCGATTCTACGGCCATGTCAACAATCACGCTGCCCGTTTTCATGGATTGCACCATCTCTTCCGTAACCAGAATGGGGGCTTTTTTACCCATCACAAGGGCCGTTGTGATAACGATGTCGGCGTCTTTGATGCGTTGCTTGATGAGGTCTTGCTGTTTCTGCAAAAACTCCGCCGACACTTCTTTGGCGTAGCCGCCTTCCGACTTGTTGGCCTCCATACCTTCCACACTCAAGAATTTTCCGCCCAACGATTCCACTTGTTCTTTGGTTTCGGGGCGCACGTCAGACACTTCCACGACTGCCCCGAGGCGTTTGGCGGTGGCAATGGCCTGTAAACCCGCCACGCCCGCGCCAAAAATAAGTACCTTGGAGGGTTTAATGGTACCAGCGGCGGTCATCATAAGTGGAAAAATCTTGCCGAGGGCGTTGGCTCCGAGCAGCACTGCCTTGTAGCCAGCTAGGTTGGCCTGCGAACTGAGCGCGTCCATGCTTTGGGCTTTGGTGGTGCGGGGCACGGCATCCATGCCGAAAGCCGAAATCTTTTTCGCGTTGAAGGCCTTGACCAACTCGGGTTGGGTGTAGGCGTACAAAAACGAAATCGAAACGGCACCTTCGCGCATTTGGGCTACTTCGTCGAGCGTGGGAGCGTTGACTTTCAGCACCACGTCGGCATCAGCGAGCAAGGTTTGAAGGTCGGTGGCGACGGTGGCGCCCGCTTTTTCGTAGTCTGCGTTCAGAAGGGAGGAGTTTTCGCCCGCGCCCGACTGGATGGTGCACGTAAAACCTGCTTTCAGAAGAGATTTAACAATATCAGGTGTGATAGCAACGCGCCTTTCAAAGGCTTTCGTTTCTTTTAAAATCGCAATTTTCAAGGTCAAGAAGATTTTAGGAATTAAACGCCAAAATATAGGACAAAATTTGCATAAACAATAGCAAAAGGCTGTTTTTAGCAAATTTGTGAAGTAATTTTTTTCGTTTGCTGACTTTATTTTCTGCTTGCCAACTTATTCAGGGTAAAAGAATTAATAAATAACGATTAACAGATAACAATTAACAGTGCTTTTGCACATCAAAATATGGCATTAGAACAAACATGGCGGTGGTTTGGCCCCAACGACCCCGTAAGTCTGTCGGACGTAAGACAAGCCGGCGCAACGGGCATCGTAAACGCCTTGCACCAAGTTCCAAACGGTCAGGTTTGGACCGTAGAAGATATTCAGCAACGCAAATCAATCATCGAAGAGGCGGGTTTGAGCTGGTCGGTGGTAGAAAGTGTGCCCGTTCATGAAGACATCAAAAAAGCATCGGGAAATTTTAAGCAATATATCGAAAACTATAAAGAATCACTCACCAATTTGGCGGCCTGCGGCATTGATACCGTTTGCTATAATTTTATGCCCATTTTGGATTGGACACGGACGGATTTGAACGCGCCCATGCCCGACGGTTCTACTGGATTGCGCTTTGATTTTAATGAATTTGCCGCTTTTGAACTGTATATTTTAAAACGGGTAGGGGCAGAAGCGCACTATACCGAAATGCAACAGAAAAAAGCCAAAGCGTGGATTGATAAAGCCGACGAGGCGGACGTCACACGGTTGGTGCGAAACATCATCGCGGGTTTGCCGGGTTCTGAAGAAAGCTATACCGTGGAGCAATTTCGGGATGTGTTGGATACGTATAAATATGTAGGTGACAAAGAATTACGCGAAAATCTGTACGCATTCTTACGCGAAATTGTGCCCGTGGCGCAAGATGCTGGGATTCGATTATCGATTCATCCCGACGATCCGCCGTATCCGATTTTGGGACTGCCGCGCGTCGTCAGCACCGAAGCTGATGCCAAACAATTGTTAGCTGCTGCTGATTTATCGGCCAACGGTCTGTGTTTCTGCACGGGAAGCTACGGCGTACGGGCCGATAACGACTTGGTAGGTATGGTGGAGCGCCTCGGCGACCGCATTCACTTCATTCACCTGCGTGCTACGCAGCGCGACGAAGAAGGCAACTTCCACGAAGCCAATCACTTGGAAGGAAATGTAGATATGTATGGTGTCATGAAAGCATTATTGCTGGAACAAAAACGCAGAAAGCAGGAAGGCCGTACCGATTTACGGATGCCGTTTCGCCCTGACCACGGCCACAAAATGCTCGACGACCTCAACGCGGGAAAAAGGACTAATCCAGGCTACACGGCCATCGGTCGTTTGCGCGGATTGGCGGAGCTACGTGGTTTAGAAATGGGCATTGAGCGGAGTTTGTGATTTATGATTATATTTGTTCTGTAAATATTATAAGTCATGATTAATGTAAAACAGGCAGTTGCGGCAAGTGTGGAGTTTTTGACTTCTATTGATAATGAAGCCCAAGATGTTTTGGTGGAAGAAGTAGAATATTCTGACTATCAACTTGGTACTAAAGCTTGGTTGATCACCCTTAGTTTTACGCATCCTCAAAGTCAAAAAAAAAACAATCTTCTATCGGCTTTGGCAGGGGATGTAAGAAAGTATAAAATATTCAAGGTAGATTCTGATAAAGGAGAAGTGCTTTCTATGAAAATAAGAGAATTAGACAAGGCACAATGACAAGGGCTGAATTAAAGAAAAAAGCAGGTTTGGTGATAGATACCAACCTGCTTTTGTTGTATTTAATGGGCGTTTATGACCCTAAAAAAATCAGCCAATTCAAACGAACGCAACAATTTTTGGAAGAAGATTTTCAATTACTGCTTCGGTTTATTGATATATTTGATAAAGTCATCATTACCCCCCACATCTTAACGGAAACAACCAATCTGGCGGATATTCAAACCTTTCCCATACTTAAAACAATCATGGGATTGTTGGAGGAAAATCTAACAAGCAGTGTGGAGATAATAAACTCAGACCAAACTTGCTTTAATAAGTTTGGTCTGAGTGATACAGCTATCCAACATTTAGCGCAGCAAAATTATGTAGTGCTTACCGATGATCTGCGTCTCTACCATTATCTCTCTACCAAAGGCTATACAGCTCTCAATTTCAACCATTTGAGGTCAGATATTTTGCTAAAGTAATAATCATTTCTACAAAATATACTGACTCAAGTCACGGTTTTTGACCAATCCTGAGAGCCGTTGCTGTACCAATTCACGGGTAACCACTACGTGCGAATTGGCCCCGATGACGTCGGGAATGTCGTACATAAAATCATTGAGTAAGGTACTCATCACCGTCTGCAAACGACGCGCCCCGATGTTTTCGACGTCGGAGTTGATGGTAAACGCTAGCTTGGCGAGTTCGCGCAGGGCGTCGTCGTTAAACGTCAGTTCTACACCTTCAGACTCCATCAGCGCGTGGTATTGACGGGTCAGAGAGTTGCGCGGCTCTTTCAAAATTCGGTAGAAATCATCTTCCGTGAGACTTTGTAATTCGACCCGAATCGGGAAACGTCCCTGCAATTCGGGAATCAAATCAGACGGCTTCGAAACATGAAACGCCCCCGCTGCTACAAACAAGATATGGTCGGTTTTGATAGGGCCGTATTTGGTGTTGACGGTAGAGCCTTCCACAATCGGCAACAAATCGCGCTGCACGCCTTCGCGGCTCACATCAGGGCCGCCCCCTTTTCCGTTTGAATTAGCAATTTTGTCAATTTCATCAATAAAAATAATGCCCAAATCTTCGGCTTTGGCGATGGCTTCTTCTTTGACCTCGTCCATGTCGATGAGCTTGGAGGCTTCTTCTTCGAGCAAGATTTTGCGGGCATCGGCGATGGTTACCTTGCGCTTTTTGTTGCGTTTGGGCATCATATTGCCCAGCATTTCCTGAATATTCATCATCGACATATCATCAATGGGGCCACCCATGACGCCGATGTTGGGCGCGGCCGATGCCTGCATATCTATTTCGATTTTGCGGTCTTCGAGTTCGCCTGCGCGCAGTTTTTCCCGAAAACGCCCGCGCGTCCGTTCGTTGAGCTCGTGGTCGGGCATGGAAGAAATCGGCGGCGGTGTTTGTACCATGTCAGAATCATCTGTAATGGCAAATCCAACGCTAGGTCGGTGCTGACCTTGGTTGGTATTGTTGGGATACATCGGAGGGATTAGCACGTCCAAAATAATATCTTCGACGATCTCCTGTGCTCGTTGTTTGACGGCCTCTTTCTTCTCGGTTTTAACCAGATTGACGGCCTGTTCTACCAAATCCCGCACCATGCTTTCTACATCCCGACCCACGTAACCCACCTCGGTAAACTTCGAAGCTTCCACTTTTACGAAAGGAGCATTGGCGATTTTGGCCAATCGGCGAGCAATTTCGGTCTTCCCGACCCCCGTGGCCCCAATCATGAGGATGTTGTTGGGAATGATTTCCTTTTGCATTTCGGGCGTGCTGTTCATGCGCCGCCAACGGTTTCGGAGGGCAATGGCTACGTTGCGCTTGGCATCGTGTTGTCCGATGATGTATTTATCCAGCTCAGCGACTATTTCGCGCGGTGTCAATTTGTCTAAGTGTAAGGACATAAATGCGATTAAAATTTTGCAAAACAAATGTAGAA
>JAIXPV010000516.1 GCA_027486105.1 Runella sp.
CGGCGTAAAAGTGGTTGAGTACACCATCGGTAGCCCCGAATTCATGAAAGCCAAAGCCGAAAGTAAGTTTAAAGACGTAAAAGATTTTGGAACTGCCCCTGGGCATATCCTTCTTCAAGACCACGGCGACGAAGCGGCTTTCCGAAATATTCGGATTCGGGAGTTGTAAATTATTTTTTGACTCATTAATCTCTCAGATATTTTGAACGATAATTTGTTATAATGTTTCCCTCAACGATGTTTCTTGGCAACAAATGTATTTATTGACTACATTCAGGGAATTTTACAAAATTCAATCTAGTCTTTATTTGCGTTAAGGGTATTATGCATAGTTCAGAAAAAGAAACTTTTGAGAAACTAACCTATCTAATCCAGCAGAACATTACCAATCCGGCCTTCTCGCTAAGTAGTATTTGTAAGGAGTTGGGAGTAAGCAGAACGCAGCTGCACCGAATCGTAACTGCCCACAGCCAACTTCCTATCACTCTTTACATCCGGAAAGTAAAAATGTTGAAAGCCAAAGACTTATTGATCAACACAGACATGCGAGTGTCTGAAATTACCTACGAAGTAGGAATTGACAGTCCGCAAAACTTTAGCAAATACTTTACGCAAGAGTTCAACGTAAATCCTACTGAATTCAGAAAACAGTCACAAACGGAAGAAGTTTCTACGGTGACCGATTTGGAAGTGTCGATTGCTGTATTGCCCTTCGTAAATATGAGTAGCGACCCCGAGCAGGATTTTTTCTGTGACGGCATGACCGAAGAGATCATCAACCGACTTGCGCAGGTCTCGGGTCTAAAAATAGCGGGACGTACCTCCAGTTTTGCGTTTAAAGGCCAAAGCCTAGACGTAAGACAAATCGGTCAGCGGCTAAACGTTAGCTTTGTTTTGGAAGGAAGCCTCCGAAAATCAGGCAATAAGCTACGTATCACCGCCCAACTTAACAAAGTGGCCGACGGATTTAATGTGTGGTCGGAAAAATATGACCGCGAAGCGGAAGATGTATTTGATATTCAGGATGAAATTTCACTATCCATTCTCAACCGGATTAAGAGCAATGTATTAGTTACCGAAAAAGTTGCCGTCTTGAAGAGGTACACCAACAATCCTGAGGCGTATCGGCTGTATCTGTACGGTCGTTTTTACTACAATAAATTTGCGGGAGCCGACAATTTTTACAAAGCCATTGACTATTATCAGGCAGCAATAGCAATCGAGCCCAGCTATGCTATCGCCTATTCTGGAATGGCGTCCTGTTTTCTCAATTTGTGGTTTTATCGGTACGCTTCGGCTAACCAGTGCCTACCTCAAATGCAGCAGTGCGCCCAATATTCGCTTGAATTGGATGACCAAATTGCCGAAAGTCATCTGGCTATCGCTCGCTTAAAAATGTATCATGAATGGGATTTGGTGGGGGCGTTGCGCTCGTTCCAAAAAGCCCTCGAGCAGAATCATAACATGGCTGAAGCCCACGGCCAATATGCCCTGTGTCTCAGTATATTGGGCGAAGTTCCCCGCGCCATCGACCATGCACAGACTGCCTTTGATCTCGACCCTTTTTCATTGATTAATAATTTCTACACAGGGTATATTTACTGGATTGCGGGTGATTTTCGGAAAGCCCTTGTACAGGGAAGAAGGCTACTGGAACTCGAACCCAATTTTTGGGGCGGGCACATCATCATGGGGTTCAATTTAATAAAATCCAAGCAATATAATGAAGCCCTCGCCGAACTAGAAAAGGCCCTCCGTCAAAATTATAGTGGCCTAACCCTGAGCGGCTATGGCAGCCTGTTGGCGCTGATGGGCCACCAAGAGAAAGCAAGGGAGGAAAACCAAAAAATGGAAGTCTTGCACCAAACCCAACCCGTGGCCAACTATGACATGGGTATCGTACACGCCTGTCTGGGCGATAAAGATACGGCGTATGATTTCTTTGAAAAGGCTATTGCCTTGCGCGAGCCTCCGATGCTGTTTTTCCCATTTATTGTACGGGATTGGTTGGCTCACTTCAAAGAAGATTCCCGCTACAAAACGCTATTGGAAAAGACAATCCTTAAAGCCCGGTAAAATGCACCCACCATGGTAGCCTTTCACATCCAATCCGTTTCTTCTTCAATTGCCGAGGGTGTGGAACAATAAGCTAAATATTTGAAACAATAAACTAAGTTTTCAGAACATCGTACCAACGGCTTTTGTTGGGGCGGTTATACTTTTGGTTTATCATTTATTAATGATAAACAAGGATCTAACCGTAATTATTTAAGATTGTTCTGCGTATGGAAACTCACCCTTTTTCGTCTGTATCGGCTTTTGTACGTCAAAAAGACCACAATGATTCCGCGCTCAAATGCCTGGGAAGCATAGCGCAACACCATGGCAAAATCCTCTCGTTAAGTACCCTCCGGGCTAAAAAAAGCCATGGTTTCGGTAGCTTGAGAGACATTGCCGAAACCGCCGAGTCTATTGGTCTCAGAGCCCGTTGCATCAGTATTTCTTTTTCAACCCTCAAACGGGAAATTCCGCTGCCTTGTATTATAAAATGGGATAATCACGGGTTTGTGGTAGTTTCCAACATCGTTCAAAATCAGGTTTCTATCAGCACCGACAAAACTCCGCTGACGGTGTCGGCCGATGAATTTTGCAAACATTGGCTATCAGCAGGTGCCGAAGAAGGAACCGTATTGTTGCTCGACCCCACGCCCTCGTTTTTTCAGGATGCCGAAGCGCTCACCGAAGCCAAGCCGCAGGGATTACGGTCTTTAATGGCTTACTTAAAAAAATACCCCAAATTGATGTGGCAATTGTGGTTGGGCATGATTGTCGGAACCATTCTCAAACTCATTTTCCCTTTTCTTACCCAGTCCATTGTGGATGTGGGGGTGATGAACCATAACCTAAACTTTATCTATATTTTTCTGGCGGGGCAATTGATGCTGATGGTGGGGCGAAACTCACTCGAAGCCATTCGAGGTTGGCTTTTACTCTACGTCAGTACCCGCGTCGGAGTATCTTTATTGACCGATTTTATTGCCAAAATCATGCGTTTGCCCATCAGTTATTTCAATGAAAAAGCCGTTGGGGAAGTGATGCAACGCATCGAAGACCAGAAACGCATCGAAACTTTTCTTTCTACGCACTTGATTGCCATCTTGTTTTCGGTACTGAATCTGGTTATTTACACCCTCATTTTTGCCCTCTACGACTTGATTATCTTCGGCATTTTTCTGGGAGCTACGCTGCTCTATATCAGTTGGATTTCCATCTTTATGAAAAAACGGCGCGAGCATGATTTCAAGCGGGCAAAAATTGCGGAACACGAACAAAATAAACTGGTTCAACTCGTTCAGGGAATGCCCGACATTAAGCTGGCCAATGCCGAAATGCTCAAACGGTGGGACTGGGAGCAGATTCGGGCCAAGCTTTTTCGGCAAAATATCAGACTCCTTAAGCTTTCGCAGGTTCAGCAAATAGGGGGCTTGCTCATCAACGAAACCAAGATATTGATCATCACTTTTTTGTCGGCTAAGGCCGTTCTTGACGGTGACCTTTCGTTGGGAGCCATGCTAGCTGTGCAGCAAATGTTGGGGCAAACAAACGGCCCTACCGAACAGCTTTTTGCCTATCTTCAGCAGATTCAGGATGCCCGCATCAGCACAGAGCGCATCAACGCGGTGCATCAAATGCCCGAAGAAGAAGGCGATGATTTTACAAAAGTGACGCAGTTGTCGGAGAAACAACCGTTGGTTTTGCGGAATGTAAATTTCCACTACCCAAATGCCAAAAATAGTACCCTCCGCGATATTCGACTCTACATTCCGGCGGGCAAAACGACCGCTATCGTGGGTTCGAGCGGTAGCGGCAAAACCACCCTCCTCAAATTGTTGATGAAACATTACGCACCCACTTCTGGGGAATTGTCGCTCGGAAAACTCAGCCTCAACAACATCTCAACAAGGGCGTGGCGGAGTGAATGTGGAGTGGTGATGTCGGACGGGGTGATATTTTCGGATTCGATTCTGAACAACATCGCCCTGGGAGATAACGACCCCGACATGGAGCGTTTGCACAATGCCGCTCGGGTGGCCAATATCCACGAGTGGATTGAGTCTACGCCGCTGGGTTATCACACCACCATTGGCAGCGAGCACGGTAGCATCAGCCAAGGACAGAAACAACGTATACTCATTGCCCGTGCAGTTTACAAAGACCCTGAGTTCCTGTTTTTTGACGAAGGTACCAGCGCCTTAGACGTTCAGAATCAACAGATAATCATGAAAAACCTGGACGAATTTTTCAGCGGTCGCACCGTAGTGGTAGTGGCACACCGCCTCAGCACCATTCGGAATGCCGATCAAATCGTAGTCATTGAAGAAGGACAAATCAGAGAAAAAGGGACCCATGAAGAGCTGCTTGCCTTGGAAGGTCGCTATTATGAACTGCTCACTACGCAGTTAGAAGCCGCCGCATAGTAGGGGCAGAGCTTGCCTCTGACCGAATCAGGATTCTTACCCCAAAATAATTCAATCGTCGATTTTAGTCAATCCAGAAACTTAAACGCAACATGAAAAAGTACTCAGATAACCAGTTAGGCGAAGAAATGCTCAGTATTTTGAGCGAAACCCCCAGTTGGGTCATTCGTACGGGAGCAGGGGTGATGTCGGGAATTGTGCTATTGTTTTTTGTTGGTACGTGGGTCATCAAATACCCCGAAGTGTTGAAAGGAAACGCCATTGTCACTACGCAGGTGCCGCCCATTCGGGTGGTAGCGCCTATGGGCGGACGCATGGTACGGCTATTGGCCAAGGACGATATGATGGTAAAAAAAGGAGATGTTTTGGCCGAAACAGAGAATACGACTCGGCTAGAAAATATCCCAATCATGCAACAATTAATCAGCGATGCGCAGTCTTTTTTACAAAATCCCCAACGCGAAATTGTTTTTCCGAGCAACAACTTTGTATGGGGAGATTTGCAGGAAGATTTTAACACACTTCGCCAAAATTACCGAGATTTCAAACGTATTCAGTCAGATACCTACCAATCGGCGCAGGGGCATACGATGCACCAACAGGCGGAGCAGCTTCGTGCGTTGGCGGCCCTCAACGAGCGTCAGAAAATGCTCAATGAAGAGGAGTTTGCCAATGAACAAGAGCATTTTCTAAGTGACGAAAAGCTGTTTAAAGAAGGCATTTACAGTAAATTTGAGTACATCGCTAGCAAGAATAAACACTTAAAAAAGCAACGTGAGCGGGAGGAGTTTCTCAAAAATACGCTTGATAATAATTTAAAAATCAATGAATTGGAGGCGGAACTGCGGGTGTTTGACCAGACTTTTTTGGAAAGAAAACGTCTTTATCTCGACAACATCGAACGCAGTGTTCACAACATTGAAAACAGCCTGCGCAACTGGCAACAAAACTACCTCATTACGGCTCCCGCCGATGGTAAGCTGGTGTTTTTGAAGAACTTGACCGAAAATCAGCACCTCAAAGTTTCGGATACGCTCTTTGCCGTGATGCCCACCAAAGCGCAGTTTATTGCCACCATGGACATTCCCGTTCATGGCATGGGAAAGGCCGAGGTGGGCCAAAAAGTCATCATCAAACTAGACGACTACCCCTATCAAGAATTTGGGATGCTAGAAGGGCGAGTACTTAGTCTGGCTCCTTCGTTGAATGTGCGTTATTATCGCGTCATGGTGGCGCTGCCCAAGGGGTTGAAAAGTACCTACAGTCAGACCTTTGTTTGTAAGTCAGAAATGGCGGGTACGGCAGAAATCGTAACTGCCGACCTTCGCCTGATTGAACGCGCTTTCTATGGTTTTCGGAAGTTATTGATGTAATAAATTCTGTAACCGTTGGCAGCTCAAAAACGTAGAATAATGCTTAACAGAATCAGCGTTTAACCGAACTATTCAAAAGGATATTTATTGTCCAATAAAATATTCCAAAAATATAATTAAAGACCTTAACTTTATACCCAAACATGCCCTTTGTATTTGATTCCCAAGTTAGTCGTATGAGTGTCCCCGAAAATGTAATTATTGAAAAATTGACCCGAATTGTTGAGGAAAACCTTGATAATCATACGTTTTCGTTGGACAAAGTCTATAAAGAATTGGGTATCAGCCGGACGCACCTACACCGGATTATCAAAGAACAAACCCAACTCTCCACCACGCTGTATATCCGAAAAATACGATTGCACAAGGCAAAAGAACTACTGGCAACGACCGACCGGCGCATTGCCGAAATTGCAGATTTGATTGGAATAGACAGCCCCCAAAATTTCAGCAAATATTTTTTTGAAGAATTTGCGGTTAGCCCGACTGAATTCAGAAAACAAAAAAATATCCCTGCTCCGATGAGCAGCACTTTTACCGTGAGTGGGCCCATGGTTCAGGGCACTGTGGTGCATCGTTCAGATAAAAACTACAGGTACGTATGGGCGGGTATTTTTCTGGCGATATGGTTTGTGATTGGGGGATATTTTTGGAAAAGCCAGGTAAATTCACCCTCGGCCCATGTGTTGGGCGTGGCTAATTACAACGAACTTTTTGATAACTCCGTTGCCATTTTACCCTTCAAAAGCGATGCTAATGGCGAATCGCTGGCCGAAGGGGTAATGGAAGAAATCCACGGTTCACTGTCGCTCATTGAAAACCTCAAAGTGATTGCCCGGCGGTCTTCCAACGAATACAAAGACAGCCGAAAAACGGCTCGGCAGATTGGGGCCGAACTTCAGGTGGCGTATATTTTGCAAGGACGCGTCGATGAAAAGAACAACAAGGCGCAAGTGGCGCTAGAATTGGTTCGTACCCAAGATGGTATCACGGTTTGGACCAAAAACCAGGAAGGAAATTTGAAGAATTTTTTCAACCTAATGAACGAAGTCATCAAAGAACTTGCTTTAGAACTTAACCAAAAGATTACGCCCGAATTGGCGAATAAATTGGACCGAATTCCGACAAAAAATGCCGAGGCTTATAATGAGTTTTTACAGGGACGCTTGCTGATGATTGAGCGTACCCAAGAAAAATTGGCCGCGAGTATCCAGAAGTTTGAACGTGCGCTGGCGCTCGACCCCGATTTTGCGGAAGCCTACGCTTACAAAGCGATTGCTAGTCATCTTAGGGGGAATATGGGCTATGCCGATATGGCGACTAGCGGCAATGCCGCCGAACAAAATGCGCTAAAAGCTATTCAGTTGGATGCGCAAAACGCGACCGCCTACGCTACCTTGGGGAATGTGTACCGGGATCAGTTTAAGTGGCAGCAAGCCAAGACATCGTACACTATTGCCTTGAAATACCGCCCCAACGACGCCCAAACCATTTATTGGTACAGCTTGTTGATGCGCTCGATGGGCCGCCCAGCAGAAGCCCTCCAATACAGCGCCAAAGCTATGGCCATCGACCCATTGTACCCCGTTATTTTGGGTGGGCATGTCTTGAATTGTGCCTACGCTGGGCGGTACGATTTGGCCGAAAAAAGCATCAAAGATGGACAGTTGATTTTCGATGACTCCTTTGTGTATTACATGGCGAGGGGCTACTATTATTTGATTCGGGAGAACTACGCGCAGGCGCTGAAAGAATTCAAAAAAGTGCAGGAGTTGAATCCCAATATGAAATATTTCAACACGCTCATCTACTATTGCGAAGCCCGTCAGGGCAATAAAACTTCGTCGGTGTCGTATCTAAAATCGCTGGGGAATCACCCGCAAGATTACCTTTCTAAGTCGATGGTTTACGCAGGCATGGGGAAGAAAGACAGCAGCATGGTTTACTTACAAAAAGCGGCCGATTTGGGCGTAATACACTCCGATATTCTGGTAAACCCAACGTTTAAAATTCACCGAAAAGACCCCCGTTTTGAGGCTATAATTCGAAAGTTTGACTTAACGGGTTCTAAATCACTGCCTCAATAAGCCAGCAACTGACCGCCAGTTTTTTTATCTTATTGCCGACTTTTTATATTCGGTTCAGTACCCCTTTTTGTCCTTCAAAAAGGCTGTTGGAACAATACACTAAGTTTTTGGAACAATACACTAAGTCTGGAACGATAGACTAACTAATTGCCCAAATAGACTAACATCTTCAATTTATAGCTCCTTAGCTTTGCCAAAACAATGGCATAATACCTATTCTCTAAACCATTAAACCAAAATTGGATGAAAACTCTTTGCTGTTTTTGCAGGTACCCACCTGTGGTTATCACTCCCAGGCCGTTCTGATTCGGAGCTCGACATGCCCACCATGTGTGGCTTTTACGGGAGCATTTCACGCTTGGGTTTTCCACTTATTACAGGTTTACAATTACACTTTACCCTACTTTTTTTTAACACACGTTTTGTATGAAAAACTCTTTATTATTTCCCCAAGCCTATCTATTTAGGAAGGCCCTTTACCCTACTTTTTTTCATTCCATAAGAAAACTCGTTTTTCTGATGGTGGTCATGTGTATATCCGTACAAAGTTGGGCGGTGGTTCGTTACATCAAACCCATGGGTACAGCGGTCCATGATTTTGCGGGTACGGGCACAACCCCGCCGCCTGTATTGGGCACCTACCCTACCTCCTCCGTCATTGCGGGTCAGAACACCACCGTAACCCCAAGTGTCGCTCCCACTGGGGCCACGAGCATCACGGCTTCTACGAACACCAACGTTACGGGCCTGCTTACGGTCAACCCCACCACGGGCGTGGTAACGGTAACCGATGCC
>JAIXPV010000753.1 GCA_027486105.1 Runella sp.
AAAACAAGACCTGTTTGAATATTCTCCAAAATCCAATTCCGCTAATCAATATTTGGCGCTGGCACAGGAACTGGCAACTGCATAAACTTTCATCAAGATATGGCAAAAGATTTCATGTCGGGTATAAAAAAAGCAACAGCTCAGTTGCCTGGCTCGGCGTTTTCAGAAGTAGAAAAAATAAAAAAACAACTCATCATACTGGAAGAACTTCGTCAATTTATAACCCCGCTGACGACCGACGAATTGGCCATTCTGGAAGCAAATATCCTGAGTCAAGGATGCAAAGACCCGTTGGCCGTTTGGGAAACAACCCGAAAGGCAGTTGGTTTGGATGATTCAGAGGATGTAGCTTATGTGCTTATCGACGGGCACAATCGATACACGATTTGTAAAAAATACACGATTGATTTTAAGATTGTACTACTTAAATTTGATGACCTTGAGAAAGTCAAGGATTACATGATTGACTTCCAACTAGGACGTCGAAATTTAAGTCCAGAGCAATTATCTTTTTTTTGTGGTTTTAGATACAACCGCGAAAAAGGCCGTAAGGGAAAATACGACCGCGAAGAAGGGGGAATAGACATCTCGAAGCAGCTAGCTGATGAATACAAAGTGAGTCAGCGTACTATCAAAAACGACGGAAATTTTGCCAAGGGTATTTCGAAGTTTTCGCCGGAGCTACGTCAACAGGTATTGGCTGGTAATGCGGCTTTGAACAAAACGACCATTCAAGAATTAGGCAAACGCGAAGATGTTGCCGAAGGAACATTTGATTCTTTAGAAGCACTTTCTGAACCCCCCAAAACAACTGCATCGCCTTACTTGGAAGAGTTTGCGCATCGCAAAAAGGAAGTGGCTCGAATTGCGACAAATATGGTTTCAAAGTCAGACTACGCACTGCTCGTGCAAAAGGTGAAAGAATTGAAAAAATATTTATAATTTATTGATAATCATTGTTTTGTCCATAAGTGCAAGTTTTGCACTTATGGGTTTTCTGTAGGGTTAATATAAACCTTGTCAAAAAAAATCAGCAGCTTTGTTCGTTATTCTCTAAAAACAATATACCATTTAATTATTTCTTAGATTATGTTTAAAAGAAATAGAAAAACATTGCAAATAGCTGATATACAATATTTTAATCATAAGTGCAAAACTTGCACTTATGATTAAAACTTCAAAAGTTAAGTTTACTTACGACATCTCAAAATTGTATGTGTACCTATTTGGTTTCTAAATCAGGGAAAAAGGTATAATCATTCGGTTGAATTAGTAGTTTTGCGGGAGTTATGAGGCCCCAAACCCGTCTTTTACTTTAAAACGGAAGTTTATTCAGTAAATAAATCATCAAAAGCCATAGAGGCTGCATTATAATCCGTTCAATCATATCTTTACTCAATGACCATTAATTTCTATTTTATATGCTCAAATTCTCCTACACACTGATTGCTTCACTGCTATTTCTTTTTTTAAACGGAACCCAACCGTGGCGGATAGAAACACCGAAAAATTATACTAAAACAACCAGAATTGATTCCTTACGGAATGCAACAAGTTGGCCCGAAGAACTAAATATTTCTAACTTTAGTAGCGCCGACATCACACCAAGCCCCGCCTGTATTGCCGTAGCTCCTTCTGGGGAGGTGTATGTGGGGGTTGATAAAATGGGTTCACTCGGTAAAAAACCTGGCAACGGAAGTATTGTCAGATTGGTTGATACCAACAATGATGGAAAAGTAGATCAACAGACCACCTACGCTTTGGCCGACAATCCGCGTGGAATTTTGCCCATTGGCGATCGGGTTTATGTACTTCATACCGTGTTCTCTAAAGAAACGGGAATTGCAACGGGGATGAATTTGGTGGTTTTTGAAGACAAAAACAATGATGGGGTGGCCGATGGACCTTCATCTCTCCTCATTGAGCACATCAGTTCGCCCAAATTTCTGCAAAGTCGCGGTACCGACCACGCCACCAACGGTATCCGCATGGGGATCGACGGATGGATTTATATAGCCGTGGGCGATTTTGGTTTCCATAACGCAACCGACCGGTCAGGCAAAAAAATGACCATGTTAGGGGGCGGAATTGTCCGCGTTCGTCCCGATGGTACCGAGATGGAAGTCTATACCCACGGAATGAGAAATATTTATGACGTAGCCATTGACCCCTACATGAATATTTTTGCCCGGGGCAATACCAACGACGGTGGCGGTTGGAACATTCGTTTTAGCAACCAAATTCAATCTGGCGAATACGGTTATCCCGTGTTGTTTAAACATTTTACCGATGAAATCATTCCAGCGCTGATTGACCTAGGGGGTGGCTCTGGAACAGGGGCACTGTTTATGGATGATGCAACTTGGCCCGCAAAATACAACAATGTACCCATGATGGCCGATTGGGGCCGTAGCCAGCTTTATATTCACCGAGTTATGCCCGATGGGGCCAGCTTTACTCAGAAAGAGGAGCCGTTTATAAAATTAGCCCAAATTACTGATATTGACATCGACGCCTCTGGGCGAGCTTATCTTTCAGCCTGGGATGGTGCGGGTTATTCTGGCAATCCTAAAAAAGGGTTTGTGGTACGGGCCGTACCCAAAAACTGGGTTTATAAGCCTTTCCCCGACCTTAAAAAAGCGTCGGTTAGTAAACTAACTGCCTACCTAGCTTCGGGTAGTGCAGTGGCTCGATTGGCGGCCCAGCAGGAATTGCTTACTCGTCCTACAAAAAAATACAGTAAGGTAGTTTGGAAATTAACGACCGACAAAAAGAAGCCACTTGCGGCACGAGTAGCGGCGCTTTTTACGTATGCACAAGCCACTGGAGTTGAAGGTGTAGCGAATTTGCTCACACTAACCGAAGATGCTGATATGAAAGAATTTGCGCTCCGTGCCTTGGCCGACCGTAAGGGAAATCTGACGCCTGTACCAACGGAACCTTTTCTCAATGGCTTAAAAGATTCCTCTCCTCGGGTTAGGGTTGCAGCTACCGTTGGACTGGGCCGTTTGGGGCGTCCAGAAGCAGCTGACGCGCTTTTGCAAGTGGCCGTTCCATCCACGTTTGCCGCTCCGGCCATTGGTACGGAAGGTCCCCACGCTACACCAAATTCTGCCATTATTCCTGCCCACATTGCTGTTCGGTCATTGGTAAGCCTAAATGCCGTTGATGCGTGCGTGAAGGCCATCGGAACGGCCAATTCAACGATTGCTCTCTGGGCGTTGCGTTACATGCACGACCCCAAAGCCGCCAGTGGGCTGATGGCCGCGTATAAGCGTACAAATGATGAATCACTAAAAAAACAAATCCTTACTACGCTTTCGCGGATTTATAAGAAAGAAGCTGATTACGACGGGTCGTGGTGGTGGAGCACGCGCCCAGATACACACGGCCCTTATTATAAGGCAATCACGTGGGAGTCTTCGGCGGCAATCAAGGATTTCTTGGTGGCAGAGTGGCAAAAATCGACCGATAAGCAGTTTTACATTGACCTGAATAGCCGTCATCGGATGGAAATCCCTGAGTTTGGGAAGGAAGAACCTGTGGCCGTGAAGGAAGAAGTAAAGGTTGATTTGGAAAAAATTAGGAATAAAAAAGGACAGGTAGGGGAGGCTTCGATTGAGGATGTTATGTTGGCCATGGCCAAGTTTCAGGGAGATGCGGCGTTAGGGAAAACGCTTTTTACCCAACAAGGTTGCATTGCCTGCCACAGTCTTTCAAAAAGTGAAGTGATGAAAGGCCCTTTTATGGGTCAAATTGGCTCCATTATGAATCGAGAACAGATCGCAGAATCTATCCTAAAGCCCAATGCCTCAATTTCGCAAGGATTTTCTACGGTACTTATCACCGCTAAGCGCAATAAAAGCTACATGGGCTTCATTACGGAAGAATCGGCGACCAAAGTAGTATTGAGAGATATTACAGGCCAGGTTACAACCCTTAAAACCTCTGATATTATAAGTCGTAAAGAAATGGAGACTTCAATGATGCCTTCAGGGTTGGTCAATGCACTTTCTTACGAAGAATTTGCCTCCTTGCTGACTTTCCTTTCGCAACAAAAATAAAGTAACGTACCTAAAAATATACCTATGAAAGCATCATTGACAGGCCTTTTGATTCTTCTCGGAGTCGTGGCTTTTGGGCAAAAAAAAGCCGATAAAGATAAAGAAGAATGGAAACAATTGTTTAACGGTAAAAATCTAGACGGTTGGGATGTTAAAATCAGGGGATATGCCCTGAACGAAAATTTTGGAAATACCTTTCGGGTCGAGAACGGCAGCATGGTTGTGAGGTACGACGCCTATGATGATTTCAAACAACAATACGGTCACATTTTCTATAAGGGTGATTTTTCGTATTATCGAATTGCCGTCGAATACCGTTTCGTAGGCGAGCAAGCCCCCAAAGGAGAAGGTTGGGCTTGGCGCAATAGCGGCATCATGGTTCATGGTCAGCCCGCCGAAACTATGGGATTGAAACAAGACTTCCCTGCCTCCATCGAAGTACAATTGTTGGGAGGTAACGACAAAAAACGTACTACCTGCAACTTGTGCACGCCTGGGACAAACGTTGTGATTGACGGTAAATTAATTACGCAACATTGTATTAATTCTACTTCTCAAACCTATAATGGAGATCAATGGGTACGGGCAGAAGTACTTGTATTGGGCGATTCGCTGATTCGGCATTTTGCCAATGGGGAGAAAGTGCTGGAATACAACAAACCTCAACTAGGAGGTGGTAACGTGAGCGGACACGACCCTGCATTGTTGGTTAACGGAAAATTGTTGGATCACGGCTCCATCTCGCTTCAAAGTGAAAGTCATCCTGTTGAATTCCGCAAAGTGGAACTGTTGGAGCTGAAAGGATGTATGGATCCTAAAGCCCTAAATTACAAATCCTATTTTGTAAAAGCCGATAACTCAACCTGCGAATACAAGAGAAAGAGAAGGAAATAATTGCTTAAGTAATTTATTTAGAGGTGTTTGTTGAAGTAGTTGATTGCTTCAGCAAACACCTTTTTTTATTACAAAGGATTGAAAAAAATTATTCTAACACTCTAACACTGACGTAAGAAGAACTATTGCCTGAGCAATACACGCGGTGAAACGCTTTCTGAAAATCACTCATCTCTGCTTTGTAAATATTTACGAACTTTTGTGGGTTGCGGTCTACAAGTGGGAACCAACTGCTTTGGACCTGAATCATAATTTTATGGCCCTTTTTGAAGCAGTGGGCAGCGTCTTGCATGTCGAAGGCTACCTGCTCAATTTTATTGGGCACCATTGCTTCAGGCACGGTAAAACTCTTTCTGAATTTTGACCGCATAACTTCTCCCCGAACCAATAATTGAAAACCGCCCATTGCTTTGCGCGGATTTTCGGGACTATCGTTAGGTGCATTGCCCGGATATACATCAATCAATTTTACCACAAAATCGGCGTCAGTGCCCGTGGTTGATACAAAAAGATTGGCAAATACATTTCCCGAAATAGCTACATCCTCCTTCAACACTTCCGATTCATACACCAGCACATCGGGGCGTTGGGCCGCAAATCGCTGGTCTTCGTACATGAAATCGCTTCCTCTGATATTTCTGATTTCGGCAGTGTAAGGAACAGGCTTGTCGGGGTCGCTTAGGTACTCATTGAATGCGGGGGGAGCACTCAACTGCATGGTAGTGACTGTTGGTGAAAAAGAAAGACTTCCGTCTGGGTGCAGATAAAGTTTCTTTTCAACGGTATTTTTGGGAGGCCATTGGTCATACTTTTTCCATTCGTTGGAGCCAGTTTCAAAAATATAAGCTTTGGGCAGTTCTGGATTTGGCTTGTCTTTCAGGTAGTGATTAAAAAAGGGTAATTCAATGTTTGTTTGGTAAAAATCGCTTGTACGCGAGCCAAACCGGATGTGGCCCAACGATTCTCCCGTGCCCCGTGCCCATCCGCCGTGAATCCATGGACCCATGACCAAGAGATTGGGTGATTTTGGTTGGTTATGTTCAATACCTGCATAAGCTTTTAGCGGGCCGTACAAATCTTCTTGGTCGAACCACCCACCCACCACCATCACGGCTGGTTTGATGTTTTTCAGGTGCGGAACGGGTGTACGTGATTGCCAGAATTCATCGTACACATCATGCTCCATCAATTGATTCCAGATGCGGTTTTCTCCCTTAAAAATCTTCTCATTAACGTTTTTGAGCGGCCCAAGATTTTTATAAAACTCGTAGCCATCGGGGGTGCCGTAGGCCGAAAAACCAGGCTTCCCCTTGGGGCTGGGCGTCGGTCGTGGCGCACCGTATGAAGAGATAAACGAAAATGTTCCCATCAGAAAAAACGCCCCGTTGTGGTGGCGGTCATCGCCCATAAACCAATCCGTTACGGGGGCTTGTGGCGATGAAGCTTTCAAGGCGGGATGTGCTTCGATGTTGGTCATAGTGGTATAATAACCCGGAGCCGAGATGCCCCATGTGCCCACCCGACCGTTGTTTCCTTCCACATTTTTGACTAACCAATCAATCGTATCAAAGGCGTCGGAGCTTTCGTCGTTATCGGTTTTGTTTTTCTTGTTTGGAATAAACGGGCGATAGGCTTCAAAATCACCTTCAGACATGTATTTTCCTCTAACATCTTGATAAACAAAAATATACCCATCGAGTGCAAAATGCATGGAAGGACCCAGTGACGTTTTGTACAGTGTGTCGCCATACGGTGCCGAACTGTAAGGCGTGCGGCAAAGCATAATGGGGTATTTTGCTCCCGTCGAAACATCTTTTGGAATATAAATAGAAGTAAACA
>JAIXPV010000662.1 GCA_027486105.1 Runella sp.
CATAAGCAAAAAATAGGCTTTCACCGAGCCAGCATGAAATATTACGAAAATTACCTACTCCAAAAAGGGTTTTCTGTAAAGTATGTTCAAGCTAATGAACCGCAAGCCGATATTAGGGTATTGATTACTTATTTGCACGGTATAGGTGTCGATTCTTTAGTCATTGTCGACCCTGTTGACGATTGGTTACTAAAAAGAATTAGAACTAGTTGCGAAAAACTAAAGATGAATATTAAAATACTGGAATCGCCCATGTTTTTGAATACATCTCAGGAATTGGCACTTTTTTTCAACCCCAATAAAAAGAAATTCTTTCAAACTGAATTTTATAAACAAGAACGAATCAAAAGAAAAATTTTAATCGACTCATCAGGGGGACCCATCGGAGGTCAGTGGACTTTTGACGTAGAAAATCGAAAAAAATATCCAAAGGGCAAGTCGGTAATTAAGGTGGAATTTCCGCCAATAAACAACTATACCCAAGAAGCTCATCAATACACAAATCAATATTTCCCTTACAACATTGGTAGCCTCAATGATAGTATAACCTACCCCATTGGCTATGAAGCAAGTGCGCAATGGCTAAATCAATTTCTTGAACTTCGCCTAACAGAGTTTGGTGAATACGAAGATGCCATTTTGCGCAAAGAAATGCTGCTAAATCATAGTTTACTGACCCCCATGCTCAACGTCGGTATGCTTACACCTGATCAGATTGTAAATCAGGCTTTAGATTTCGGTAGAGACAACAATGTTCCCATCAATTCGCTTGAAGGGTTCATTCGCCAAATCATTGGTTGGCGAGAGTTCATCAGAGGGGTTTATATTACGAAAGGTAGTGAAGAACGAACCAAAAACCATTGGGGCTTCACCCGAAAAATCCCAAAAAGTTTTTATGATGCTACCACTGGAATTACACCCATAGATGACACCATCAAAAAGATTCTAAAAACCGGATATTGTCATCATATTGAGCGACTTATGGTGCTCGGAAACTTTATGTTACTTTGTGAGTTTGACCCCGACGAGGTCTACCGCTGGTTTATGGAGCTATTTATCGACGCCTATGACTGGGTGATGGTGCCTAATGTGTACGGCATGAGTCAGTTTGCCGATGGAGGACTAATGGCCACCAAGCCCTACATAAGCGGCAGTAATTATTTGATGAAAATGAGCGACTATCCCAAAGGTGACTGGCAGCATACTTGGGATGCTTTATTTTGGCGATTTTTAGACAATCACCGTACTTTTTTCCTCAAAAACCCAAGGTTGAGTATGCTAGTTAAGACCTTTGATAAATGGGATGAAGCCAAAAAGAAAGCCATCCATCAGAAAGCAGGTGATTATCTTGCGGGCTTGGCCTAACACGGCCCTTAAGCACCTATTCACGTTAGGTTCCTAGAATTGGTCTCTAATTTTTTGGACGCATAATCCAGAAAATAACGGGTCATTTCTTTAGTCGCAGCACGCCTCCGCTATTTTTCGACCGATAAACTAGCCTTAATCTGTTTCACCAACGCCTCGTTTATTTTGGCGTAACTTTCCTGCGTCCAGCCTGCCACGTGGGGAGTCAGTATTACCCGCGGCGAGTTGGAGAGGTAGTCAAACGATTTTCGTTGTTCGGGCGTTAGGGTGTTCAATTTTTCATTTTCAAGCACATCCAAACAAGCTCCCCTAATTTTTCCGCTTTCGAGCCCTTTGACGATGGTATCCATGTTGACAATTTCGCCCCGCGCAATGTTGAGCAAAAAAAACGGACGGGCTACCCTTGCCACAAAATCATCATTGATCATGAGTCGGGTTTCGGCCGTAAGCGGTACGTGCAGGCTGATAACATCGGCTTGGGCCATGATTTCTTCCAACGACGATTCTTGCGCGTATACGTCGCCGTAATTGACCAAATATTTATCGTACGCCAACACTCGGCAGCCAAAACCGCTCAATCGTCGGGCAGTGGCACTACCGTTGAATCCGTACCCAATGAGGCCCAAGGTTTTTCCCATCAGCTCAATTCCGCGATTTCCTTCACGGTCCCAAATTCCCTGCCGTACCTCGCGGTCTGCTTTGACGATATTGGCAAACAACCCCAACAACATCCCGATTACGTGCTCGGCTACGGCGTCGCGGTTTCCTTCGTTGGCCGCAAAAACCTGAATATTCCGTTGTTGAACGGCCCCCAAGTCAATCAAATCCAGCCCCGCCCCCGCCCGAGCCACAAAACGCAGGAGCGGAGCTTGGTGCAGTACTTCTTCATCAATAACGGTTTTACTCCGAATAATAAGACCCTCATATTCACCGATGTGACTTAAAATTTGGGGACGTTTGAAAGTAGGTTCATAACGATACGACAGACCCGCTTGGTCCAACATTGGAAACAAGGAGGGGTGCATCTCGTCAACTATTAAAATTTTCACGACAGTGTCAGTTAGTAATCGGCACAAAAATAGTGCGCTTTATTCGTAAATTGCAGCGTCATTACTAAAACGATTTTATTGATTTTTGGGGTTGATGGGACCAAAACGGCAAATATTTCTCTGCCGAACCCGCCCGTTCCTCTCAAATCTAATTTTTTGATGCATCATGAACGAATCAAACCTTGATAAACCTGTCATTGGCATAACCATGGGTGACTACAACGGCATAGGACCTGAAGTCATCCTGAAAGCACTGTACAACAACCAATTAAACCGCATTTGTACCCCTGTCATTTATGGCTCCATGCGCCTCCTGAACCGCTACCGCAACCAGATGGACATCAAGGACTGGAACTTGTTTGGCCTCCAAAAAATTGAGCAGGTAAACCCAAAAGTAACCAACGTAATCACCTGTTGGCCCAATACCGACGAAGATATTCAGCCTGGAAAAGTAACGCAGGAGGCAGGTAAGGGGGCTTTTGAAAGCCTCAAACGGGCGATGGAAGACCTGAAAGCCGGCAAATTGGACGCGTTGGTTACGGCACCTATCAACAAAAACAACATCCAAAACGACGAGTTTAAATTTCCGGGTCATACCGAATACTTAGCCGAAGCCTTTAACATCACAGAACCGCTCATGTTTATGGTGAGCGACATGCTGCGCGTTGGAGTCGTGACGGGCCACGTGCCGCTGTCTGAAGTAGCGAGCCATATTACCAAAGAAAAAATTGTTGCTAAACTTCAGGCCATGCTCAAGTCGCTACGCGGTGATTTCGGCATCCGTAAACCTCGGATTGCGGTGCTCGGGCTGAACCCTCACGCGGGCGAAAACGGGCTTTTGGGTTCGGAAGAAGAACAAATCATTACGCCCGCCCTAAAAGAACTACGCAACAAGGGGCAGCTCGTGTACGGGCCCTACCCAGCCGATGGTTTTTTTGCTGCCCAAACCTACCGCAAGTTTGATGCGGTATTGGCGATGTACCACGATCAGGGGCTTTCACCGTTCAAAACGATTGCTTTTAGCGAAGGTGTCAATTTTACGGCGGGTTTACCCATCGTTCGCACTTCGCCCGACCACGGCACTGCTTACGACATCGCGGGCAAAAACCAAGCTGACGAAACCTCCATGCGCCAAGCCATTTACACCGCCTGTGACGTAGTAAAGCACCGAAAAGAACAAGCCGAACTCGAAAAAAATGCCTTGAAAAAGAATCCTGTCGTTGAAAAAATGACGTCGCAGGAGGAGAAGTAAGAAGTTACAAAACTTCTTCATGCGTATTCTTGTGCGATTGAAAAATTATAAAAATTTACTTCTTAATTACCGACAGCGCGGGCGGCCACCTACTCGCTCCTGTTTATTCGCTCCTACAATTATGCTGAAATCAATGACCGGCTACGGAAAAGCCACCTTCGAATCAGAAAGCATTTCGGTTACGGCCGAAGTAAAGTCCCTAAATTCCAAATTTTTAGATATTTACTGCCGTATTCCGCGTAATTATTCAGAGCGAGAAATCGAAATTCGAAACCTCATTACCCAAGCCCTCGAACGCGGCAAAGTAGAGTTTAACCTCACCGTCACCCCCGTAGGACAGGGTGGTTCGGGCACCATCGTAAACCGCGCGTTGGTGAAAGCCTACTACCGCGATTTACACCAAACCGCTGAAGATTTGGGGTTTGCACCCGTTCCTACCGACGTGCTCCGCATGGCGCTTATGATGCCCAATACCTATCTGACCGACGCCACCACCGAAGACCAACAAGTGGCAGATTTGGCGTTGATTCAAAAAACGGTACACGAAGCACTCAAAAAATGCACTGAATTTAGAATCCAAGAAGGCGTTGCGCTCAACAAAGCCTTCAATGATGGTATTCAGAGAATCACAGACCTACTCATCGAAATTGAGGAATTAGACAAATTTCGCATTCCGGGGGTTCGTGAGCGGCTCCGCAAAAACGTCCGTGATCTACTCGGCGATGAATCGTTTGACCAAAATCGCTTTGAGCAAGAACTCGTGTATTACATCGAAAAATTTGATATTTCCGAAGAAAAAGTTCGTCTCAAAAACCACCTTACGTACTTTATCGAAACCCTCCAAAGCAATGAGAGCAACGGGAAAAAACTCAATTTTATCTCGCAGGAAATCGGCCGTGAGGTCAACACCATTGGCTCCAAAGCCAACGACTCCGCTATCCAACACTTGGTGGTGCAGATGAAAGACGAGTTGGAGAAAATAAAGGAGCAAACCGCCAATATAATTTAAGCATTGCGAAGTAAGGAGTAAGAATTTCTTATCAACTTACTCCTTACTTTTCAACTTCTTTTTGACCACATCGGCGGGATATTTGAGTGCTAGTTCACGGATTTCGTAACTGAAGGCTTCAAACGTTTCGCGCCACAACTGGGCTTCTTCGGGCGTATATGAATAAAACCCGTGCGCATTTGCCACACCCTTACCCCCCGCTTTTACGATGTCATCAATCAATGCTGGTACTTCGGTACTGGTGCTCAGAGTGGGAAACAAATCTTTCAACACTGTATGATAGGCGGGTACACCCGTCAAATCCATCCAACGAAAAGGCCCGACCAAGGTCATCCAGTACCCCCCGTTGTTGCGGCAGGCACGGTCTACATCTTCGACCGTGGCATAGCCATTTTCAACCAGATTAAACGCTTCCCGGTACAAAGCATACATAAGGCGATTGCTAATAAACCCACGAATATCTTTGCGAACCAAAGTGGGTTCTTTACCCCATAAATGCGAGAGTTCGTACAGCCACTCCCCTTTCGATTCGTCGCTCAATTCGCCACATATCACCTCCAAGAAGCGCGTTGTGTGGGAAGGCTCCGCCCAATGCAACCCCAAAAAACGCGCTGGATGACGTACTTCTTTCTGTAAAATACTGATGGGAATGGCCGACGTATTGCTCGTAATCACCGCCTCTGCCGATACCACAGCCTCAATTTTTTCGTATACAGATTTTTTGATGGCAAGATTTTCCAGCGTACATTCAATCACCAATTGACAATCGGCAAGCGCACCGTAGTCTTCTGTAATCAGCAGTGCTTCAAAAAAATGTTCAGGTCCTTGCGTGGTTAGGCCTTCTTCTAACGATTTTTTGAGGTGGTCATAAACACGCGGTTGCGCCGTGGGCATATCCAGCGGAAGCGGGGCCACGGCCACCACTCGGTGTCCAGCCAATAACAAACAAGTCGTGATGCTGCAGCCCATCAAGCCGAGTCCAACGACTCCTACAGAAAGTTGGGAAGGGTTCATAGTTTTTATTTAATTCCAATAAAATTAAGCCTTAAAAGTGCTCAATATAAACGGTATTATGCTTAAGATAAAAGTGATTGGCTACAAATAAATAATCCCTTTGGTGAAAGCATAACATTAGATTTGTCATGCTTTTCCCAAAGGGATGAGATGGTATTCGACCGAGATTTATTTTTGGTTTAAGCTTTCTTCCGAACCTACTGATGCTGGAACTAGAGTTGAACAATCACCGATGACGGCCAAAAAGCTGTTGCCAATGGCTGAA
>JAIXPV010000506.1 GCA_027486105.1 Runella sp.
CCAATGTGAAGTGGTTAAAATCTCAGCTTGAGCAGCTTTCGGCCCGGGAATACGAAGCGCTCCAACTACGCTTTTATGATGGGTTGGAATATGATCAAATCGCCGAAATACTGCAAATCAACGACCAATCGGCCCGAAATTTAATCACGCGCGCCATTCAGCGTTTGCGCCGAAACCTCCCCGATTCGTTGCTTCATGTGCTGTTGTATTACGTATTTCAATTTTCTGTTAAATAATTTCAAAAAAAATCAGAAAAAGTGAGTTACCGATAAAGTTTCCTGCTTTTTCTTCACGAGGGGTAAACGTTTACTGTTTACACGCCATTCGATTTATTATTTATGAAGCCCCTTTCCGAATTTTCTGCGCGTGATTTTGCTGAACATCCGGACTTCAGAAATTGGGTACAAGCCCCAACGCCGGAGTCGGATACTTTTTGGGAAAATTATCGCCAGACTTATCCACACCAACAACCCCATATACTGAGGGCCCAAGCTTTGGTTAAAGCCATCGCTGAAAGCCCTCAGTTTTTTCCTTCCGATTCCCAACTTTCCGAGATGTGGCAGTTTGTAGAAGCTCACACATCGGAGAAAACTCCCACACCAGTCGTTCGTTCATTGAGAGTATGGTGGTCTGCCGCAGCAGCCGTCATTTTGGTCATGGCCGCAGGATGGATTTGGTGGCAGCAACGTCAACAGCCCATTTCGTACGATACCATCATTGCCACCGCAACCAATCAACTGGAAGAACGAATCAACACCCAAAATCAGATCCAACACCTTCGTCTTCCCGACGGAAGTTCGGTACAGTTGGCCCCCAAAAGTCGTCTGAGTTTTGCAAAAAAATTCGACAACCTGCGTGAAGTATACCTAGATGGAGAAGCTTACTTTGAAGTAAAACGTGACCCCGAGCATCCTTTTCTAGTATACGCTGCCGAAACGGTGACTCAAGTAGTAGGTACGAGTTTTACGGTGCAAGCCTTTGTAGGGAAACCCAACGTAAACGTGTCGGTTCGGGAAGGCAAGGTGGCGGTCTCGTCACGAAAAAATCTATCTAACGACCTTAAAAACACGGTTTTACTTGCCGCTAACCAACAGGCAACATTTATCAGAAACGGTGAGATTTTGGTAAAATCACTGGTAGAAAATCCAGCTAAAATTACCACTGACCATAAAGAATTGGTTTACACTGACCGTTCGGCAGTAAGCGTATTGCGTGACTTAGAGCAACAATACGGGGTAGAATTGGTATACGATGAAGAAGTGTTGAAAAAATGCTTTGTTACAATAAGTTTTTCTGACGAAGTATTTTACGAACGTCTGCGTTTACTCTGCCGCACCATCGGTGCCGAGTACGAAACCATCGAAGCCCAGATTGTCATTAAATCAAACGGATGCCAATAACCATGCATTCAGTTTCGTTTTTTTGAATAGATTTTTATATCCACTCCTCTTTTTAAAAGCAAAATGGCCGGTGAAGGACCAGTTCACCGACCAAAAAAATAAGCCCTCAACCATGTGCAATACGGTTGAAGTAGGGCTTTTTTGTTGTGTCCGCGTTTTCCACCTCGAACAAAACAAACAAAAATATGAATTTTTTTCCCAACTAATCATTGGTTGTACGTAGCCTTGAAAATTACTACTGCCCAACTCGTTTTCGTGCTGCTGTTGATGTGCGTTGGCTACCCCCGACAAGCCGCAGCCCAGGATGTTCTCAACCAACGATTATCGTTAAAGGTTGAGAATCAATCCTTGCGTCAAGTGCTCAATAAAATTGAAAAACAGGCGAAAATTCGCTTTTCGTATCGCTCCGAAATACTTAAAAAAGTGCCAGCGGTCAACCTAACCGTGAAAGACGAAAGATTGGAGAATGTATTCGAACAACTTTTTTCGCCCCTTCAAATCAACTATGAGATTATAAGCCGAAAACAAATTGTACTCACCAAAAAACCGCAACGAATCACAGTTTCTCCCTTAGAACTTCCCAAACGCACCAGAAGCACCGCAACAGAAACCCTCATCTCTGGAACGGTCAAGGGGGAAAACGGAGAAGGACTACCCGGCGTAAATATTTTGGTCAAAGGAACGGTCACAGGAACTTCCACCGACGTTAACGGCCACTTTTCCCTCTCCACTCCTGGCCCACAAACAGTTTTGGTATTAAGTTACGTTGGCTACCTGCGTCGGGAAATAATGGTAGGGAATCGAACCACCCTCGACATTATCCTGGATTCCGATACCAAATTGCTTTCAGAAGTAATAGTTGTAGGATACGGAACCCAAAAGAAGGCCAACCTCACGGGAGCCGTTGACCAAGTGGCGAGCGAGGTACTCGAAAACCGTTCTTTGCCCAACCTGACCCAAGGTTTACAGGGCGTAATTCCCAATCTCAACCTCCGCATAGCCGACGGCAAACCCATTCAATCACCTTTGTATAATATTCGCGGCACTACTTCCATTGGGCAAGGCGGAAACGCCCTGATTTTGATTGATGGCGTTGAAGGAGACCCTAGCCGCCTCAATCCCAACGATGTAGCCAGCGTAACGGTCCTAAAAGATGCCGCATCGGCAGCTATCTACGGAGCAAGGGGGGCGTTTGGCGTGGTACTTATTACCACTAAAAGCCCCCAAAAAGACAAAACCGTGATTACTTATTCGCTCAACCATTCGATCAAAAGCCCCACCACGCTCCCTAAATTCGTGACCAATGGCTACGAGTTTGCGAAGATGTTTAATGAGAGCTGGACAGCTTGGAATGATTATTCACAGACCCCACAAAATGTAAATAAAACGCTTCGCTTCTCTCCCGCTTACCTGGCCGAATTTGAACGGAGAAACAATGACCCCACCCTACCCAAAACGGAGATTGACCCCGCCACTGGCGAGTACGTCTACTACGAAAATACCGATTGGTACAAAGAGTTATACAAAAAAAATAACAGCGCCATTGAGCACAACCTTTCGGTGTCGGGTAGCAGTGGCAAAGCAGATTTTTACGTAACGGGTCGTTATTATACTCAAAGCGGTCTGTTTCGTTATAATTCCGACGACTACCGCCTCATGAGCGTACGAGCCAAAGGGTCGGTTCAGCCATTTCCGTGGTTGAAAGTGACCAATAACGCCGATTTTTCTTCCATGAAATACCATAACCCGCTCAACGTAGGTGAGGGCGGAGGCATCTGGCGCAACATCGCCGACGAAGGCCACATGATGGCCCCGATGTTTAATCCTGACGGAACCCTTTCTTACTCAGCCGCGTATACGGTAGGTGATTTTTGGTACGGCAAAAACGGCATCGACATGGACAAACGCGTGTTTAGAAACACCGCTGATTTTACCACCCAATTTTTCAATGATCAGTTCAGAATTAAAGGAAACTTTACCTTTCAGAATACCGACGACAACGAATACCGCCGTCGGGTGCCTGTACCCTATAGCCGCAAACCTGGCGTGATTGAATACGTAGGCACTGGAACCAACGATTTGCAGAATATTTACCGAGAAACGCTCTACACTGCAACCAACTTATACGCCGAATACGAGCCTAAAATTAGTCAAAATCACTACTTAAAAGCATTGGTGGGGTATAACTACGAATTATCCACTTTTCGCCGCCTCGAAACCTTACGTAATGGGCTGATTTATGAAGATGCAAACGACATTAACCTTGCCTTGGGGCAGTCGGTCAGTACGAGCGGCGGCTGGGAAAAATGGGCAGTTGTGGGCGGCTTTTACCGTTTAAACTATTCATTTAAAGACAAATACTTATTAGAACTCAACGGCCGCTACGATGGCTCGTCCAAATTTCCATCAAACGAACGCTACGCCTTCTTCCCGTCTGTTTCGGCGGGTTGGCGCCTATCCAACGAATCCTTCTGGAAGATTTTACCCAAATTTATCAGCGACCTTAAAATCAGAGGCTCATACGGCTCGCTCGGCAACGGAAGTATTGGCTCTTATGCATTTCAGGAGCAATTTTCCATTACGCAATCCAACCGAATTTTAAACGGAGTCCGCCCCCAAAAAACAGGGCAACCCAGCGTCATTCCCGATGGCCTCACTTGGGAAACCTCCACCACGCAAGATGTGGGAATCGACTTGGGAATGTTTAGCAATCGCCTGATTCTGAACGCCGATGCCTACATTCGCAAAACGACCAATATGTTTACCGTAGGAATGACACTGCCCGCAGTTTTCGGGACCGATATTCCGAAAGGCAACTACGCCGACCTTACCACTAGAGGTTGGGAGGGCGTTTTGTCGTGGCGGGATAAATTCCAAGCAGGGGGTAAGCCTTTCGACTACGAAGTGCGCCTTACGATGGCTGATTATACCTCTACCATCAACAAATTCAACAATCCCAACAAGAAACTCAGCGACTACTACCCGGGGCAAACCATCGGTGAAATTTGGGGTTATACCACCGACGGTTACTTTACTTCTCTCGGCGACGTGGAGAACTCCGCCAAACAAACCTTGTTTAAAGCCTCCAACACGGGACAATGGCTGCCTGGTGACATAAAATTCAGAGATTTGAACGGCGACGGCCAGATTGACAACGGGGATAATACCGTGACAAGCCCCGGCGACCGTAGCATCATCGGCAATTCGACGCCTCGTTACACTTACGGAATCATCTTAAGTGCCAACTGGAATAACTTCTTTTTTTCGACCTTTTTTCAAGGTGTTGGACAACAGGACTGGTGGCCTGGCCCCGAAGCTGCTATTTTTTGGGGACAATACAACCGACCGTACAATAAGTTGCCAGAATGGCATATGGGGAATATTTGGTCACCTGAAAACCCCAATGCCTACTTGCCGCGCTACCGAGGATACGTGACCCAAAACAGCGCCGGGGAGTTGTATCAGGCCCAAACTAAATACCTTCAGAACGCGGCCTATCTCCGAATGAAAAATCTTCAGATAGGCTATAATTTGCCCCGCGGGCTCATTAAAAAGTGGGGAATGAACGCCACCAAACTTTTTGTTTCGGGCGAAAATCTCGGAACATGGTCGCCCCTGTACAAACTCACCCGCGATTTGGACGTTGAAAACCTCGGTCAGTCCGACAGCGTGGTCACCAACGGAAACAGCGGCAACGGATACAACTATCCTATTTTGAAAAGTATCACCGTGGGTCTATCGGCAACATTCTAAGCTAAAATCAGCTTTGCACAAATGAAAACATATACAATAGGATTTTTATTGACCCTGTTTTGCCTCGTTGGGTGTAGCGAATTAGATCAGGTGCCTGAGGCAACAGCTACGAAAGATGCCGTTTTTGGCAGTGAAAAAGGACTGGAATTATACACAACTTCCTTTTATGATAACTTGCCCAGTGCCAGCGAAATTCACAAAGGAGACGCCATGGCCGATTACAGCGTGCGCACCCAAGTACCCGATTTTCTGCGTGAAGGGGCCTATGGTCCACGCCAAAGTACAGGTTGGTCGTGGACGGCATTGCGCAACATCAACTACTTTATTGCTAACAATACCAACTCGTCTATACCCGCTGACGTACGCAAACATTACAACGGAATTGCGCGGTTTTTCAGAGCGTGGTTCTACTACGACAAAGTGGTGCGTTTTGGAGATGTTCCTTGGATTAATAAACCACTGGATGTGTTGGATGGAGGTTTGTTTAGTGGCCGCGCCCCTCGTAGCATGGTCATGGATTCGGTATTGGCTGACTTAAACTACGCCTGCGAAAACATCCGCACCACCAACGACAACACCCGGAGCGTGATTACTAAATACGTGGTTTACGGTTTTAAGTCACGTGTGTGTCTTTTTGAAGGAACTTTCAGAAAGTACCAAACTTCGTATACCTTGATGGATACCGCCGAAAAATGGCTCACCGAAGCTGCCAATGCCGCCGATAAAGTAATGAAAGAGGGCGGTTTTAGCCTCAATGAAACGGGTGGTGCCGAAAAATCCTACCGTCAATTATTTACGAGTAAAACCCCCGTTACGTCCGAAATCATGCTCGCGACAGTCGTAGACCCCGCTCTGAGCATCTTCAACGACGCCAACTGGTGGTGGACCAGCGCGACCTACGGGGCACGGGTGAGTTTGAATCGTACCTTCATAAATACCTACCTGAACATAGATGGAACACCTTTTACCAGCCGTGCAGGGCATGAAAGTCTACCGTTTACGGAAGAAGTAAAAGGGAGGGATAAACGCCTGCAACAAACCATTCGGATGGGAAATTATACCCGTGTCAACGGCGGGACTGTAGAGCCAGCCCCACCCGTATTTTCGTACACTTACACTGGGTATATGCCCATCAAATGGTCGTTGGATGATACCTATTTTGATGGCGGAAGCCGCAACGACAACTCCATCTGCCTGATGCGCTACGCCGAAATACTGCTCAATTACGCCGAAGCAAAAGCCGAACTAAAGAACCTAACCGATACCGATTGGGCAAAAACCGTGGGGGCATTACGCAAACGAGCAGGCATAACGGGCGGTTTTACCGCCAAACCAACCACCGCTGACGCGTATCTTCAGACGCACTATTTCCCCGAAATTACGGATGCTACGCTGCTAGAAGTACGCCGCGAACGAGGCATTGAGTTGGTCTTTGAAGGCTTCCGATTTAACGATATTATCCGCTGGAAACGCGGCGAATTGATGGAGCAAACCTGGAATGGTTTCTACGTGCCCGCCCTTGACAAACCCTTGGATCTAAACGAAGACGGAAAAAATGACGTCGTTTTTTATAAAGTAAGACCCGCTACTCAATTGGCGGGGGTGACGTATATCAACGTGGCAGAAACAATAAACGGCGTAGCCAACCCCCAACGCTTAAAAAACGACACCTACGGAGAACTCACTTGGCTGACCAATATTCCGCGAAAATGGAATGAAAAATATTATCTTTATCCCATTCCGGAAGCGGATAGACTCTTAAATCCAGCCTTGGGCCAAAACCCTGGTTGGTAATCCACTCATTTTCAAACCTCTATTCTTTCACAAATGAACAAAAGTCTGTTTTTAGGGGTGCTATTCGCACTCTTGGCCCAAAACGTTTATTCACAAAAAAACACCCCAATTGTGGTGGCAACGTACAATGTGCGGTATAACACGCCCAACGACGGCGTCAATGCCTGGCCTAACCGCAAAGAAGAAGTAAAAGCGCTGATTCGCTACCATGAGTTTGATATTTTTGGCACACAGGAAGGCTTGCGCGGACAGTTGGACGACATTGCCGAGTTGCAAGAATTTACATTTTTCGGAGCTGGTCGCGACGATGGTCAAAAGGCGGGGGAACATTCGGCTATTTTCTACAAAAAAGACCGTTTTAAAGTATTACAGTCGGGCAATTTCTGGTTGAGCCAAACACCTGACAAACCTTCCAAAGGATGGGATGCTACCTGCTGCAATCGTATTTGTTCGTGGGTAAAATTCAAAGATGCCACTACGAAGAAGGAGTTTTACTTTTTTAGCGTTCACTTCGACCACCAAGGCGTTGAAGCACGCCGTCAGTCAGGGAAATTGATGGTACAGAAAATCAAAGAAATTGCCAAAGATGCCCCTACGATTTGCGTTGGAGATTTTAATTCTACCCCCGAAACGGAGCAAATTATCGAAATGCAAACGCTGCTTAACGATGCAAAAAAGGTATCTGCCATGGCTCCTTATGGCCCCGAAGGCACATTTAACTCCTTCAAGTTTGACGCACCGATGAAAAACCGAATTGACTACATCTTTGCAAGTAAGCAAATATCAGTCTTGAAATACGGTGTATTGACAGACGCAAAAGAGCAACGCTACCCTTCTGACCATCAGCCCGTTGTGGCAAAGGTCGTGATTAACTAAGAATCTTTATTTGCTAAAAATGCCCCCTAAAGAAACCACTAGGGGGCATTTTTATGATTTTTACTGAGGCATTATTACCCCTGTATTTTCTCCTGATGTTTCCATAAATCCTGAAAAATGGCACTGTTTTGACGGAGGTATTCAAACGTTCCTTGGTCGGCGATTCGGCCATTTTGAAGAATGTACACATAATCAAATTTGGTCAAAAGATGCAGCCGATGAAGCGTGGAAAGAACCGCCTTACCACTAAACTCTTCAAACAAACGGTCATAAATCTGCACTTCCGTTTTGGGGTCAACACTGCTCGTGGGCTCATCTAAGAGCACAATGTCACTGCTGCGGGCGGCCAATACGCCCCGCGCTAAAGCCAGGCGCTGTTTTTGTCCACCTGATAAATTTACCCCTTTTTCTTGAATATTAGATTGCAGTCTGTTGGGTAATTGTGCAATCACTTCCGCGAAATGCGCCGTGGCACAAACCGTCATGATGTCGGTTTCCTCAAATGGCAACCCAAGCGTAATGTTGTATTCAATCGTGTTTTCAAATATTTCAGGTTCTTGCGGAAAGAGTGTTACGGTGTCGTTAATTGTTTCCAGTCCCCTAAAATCTTTCCCATCGATGCTGACTTTCAGCCCGCTTTCGGCTTGATACAACCCGCGCAACAGCGCCAACAATGTACTCTTACCACTACCGCTTTCGCCAATAAACGCCACCCGCTGCCCGCGCTTAATGCTCAACGAAAGATTGTGCAAGCTGTGGGCTTTGTGCTCGGCATCGTACAGTTCTTGGTGCGAAAAGTTCAGGTGTTGAATCTGAATCGTTTGCCAGCCCGTCGGCAGAATTTCCTCCGACTCAGCCCGATGCTGTTGAGAATACGCTTCACCAATGGCACGGGCTGTTTGTACATCGGTGTTGTAGCGAATGATTTCGGTATACTGCCAAGCCACATCCTGAAACACACTCGTAAACTGATTGACATACCCTAATAAAGTCACCAACCCTCCGACCAAAAACACCGCGTTGGGTACATAATTCTCATACACGTAGCCCACGGCGACCACCACGTAGATAATCCCAATCAGTACACTGGCCACAAACCATTTCCACTCATTGATAACCACCGTACGGCGAAAGGGCGGAAAAATCTCTGCTACTTTACCCATCAAACTATTTTGCATTCGTTTTTCGAGCCGCAGCGTAATCACCGTAATGATATTGGAAAGGCTATCAAAAAGCGTGGAAGAAACGACGTGTTCTTTCTCGTTGGTTTCGTCGAGCGCTTTGATAAATGGTTTGTCAAATCTGAAAATAATCCAGACCGTCAATATGCCAATCAACACGCCAATTCCTCCATAAAAAGGAGAAAAATAAAGGATGGATCCAAACGAAAAAATAAATTTGGCAAAAGCATGAAAAAACATGAAGCCATTTTGAAAGAAATCCTTCAAGGCTTCGTAGGCTTTTCGGATGCGGTTGATGGTGGCACCGCTGTGGTAGTCTTGATGCCAGCGCATGGGCAGATGTAAGGCCTGATGGTAGAGTTCATCCAAAAAATTGCGGCTGAGGTTGAAGGCCAATTCACGCTCCATCACGCGGGCAGGGCCATGAAAAGCCCATTCCAACAGCATCAAAAACAAATATCCACCAGCATACATCCACACGTGTTCAATCACGCCCCTGCCTTCTTTTTGAATGGCTTCAACAAACCACCCATAAAGCAGCGGATTGAGGGCATACACGATATTGGCCAAAATAAACAACCCATATACAAGCAAATAACGTCCTTTTTGCTGGCGGGCATACCGCCAGGCAATACGAAGCAAGGAAATGTAGGGGTTTTGCATGGGTTGCAATAAACAGCATCAGACGATTGTCGTCACTTTTTTCAAATCATCCCAAAAACTCGGATACGATTTGGCCACCACGTGCGGTTCGGAGATTTCGACGGGAAAGACCATGCCCACGGGTGCAAAAGCCATCGCCATGCGGTGGTCATCGTAAGTCTCAATAATGGGTGTTGAAGAAGGAGTAGCGGGCATTTCTGCTTTTCTTCTAACCATGTATTTCGTGTTTTGTTCCAATTCAACCAACTCACCACCGATTTTGGGCAATTCTGCCTGAAGCGCCCCTACGCGGTCTGTTTCCTTGATTTTCAGGCTTTCAATGCCCGTCATGGTTACCTCAATTCCCGCTACTACCGCACAGGCCGCTACGGTTTGGGCCAAATCTGGGCAATCGGTAAAATCCCAAGCAAAAGCTTTTTCAGCAGGAATTTTAGTCAATAAAACACCGCGCTTGGTAAAGACACTTTTTACGCCCATGTGCCCCATAATTTGCACAATGGCGCTGTCGCCCTGCAAGGAGTTTTCTTTAAGGCCCAATAATTCTACCTCCGCATCTTTGGCCAACGCCACCAAACTATACCAATAACTAGCCCCCGACCAGTCGGATTCAATGGCATAGTGCGTGGGAGTGTAGTGTTGGGCAGGTACATGGATGGTTTTTGCATCCCAGTTGGCTTCGTGCGTCACGCCAAAGGCCCGCATTTGTTGAAGCGTCATTTCAATATAGGGCCGCGATCCGATTTCCCCCGTCAATTCAAGCGTAATGCCGTCGGGTAACATGGGCCCAATCATCAACAAAGCCGAAATGTATTGACTGCTTACATCCCCGCGAATTGTCAAGTGATTTTGACCCGAATATTGAAAACCGTTAAGCTCGGTAGGTGGATATCCTTCGTTTTGTAGGTAGGTAATATTTGCCCCCAAAATGCGCAGTGCATCCACTAATATTCCAATCGGGCGCTCACACATACGTGGCGTACCAGTCATGGTTTTGTGTTGATTCGTAACGGCAAAATACGCCGTCAAAAAACGCATGGTCGTACCCGCATCTAGCACGTCGGCTACCACATCCGACGATTGTAAGAGGCGCATCATGGTTTGGGTATCACGAGCGGAAGAAATATTCTCCAATTGGCCTTTAAACTGCGTCAGCGCATTAATGATTAATGCCCGGTTGCTCTCGCTTTTAGAGGAAGCCAGTCGGATTTCGGTACGAATGGGTTGAGTAGGTGGGTTAACAATAACTGAGTTCATGAAATAAAAAACGTTGGACGCCAGACATTGGACTTAAATAAGTAGCATACTTTATTGTCAAAAATCCAAGGCATTTCGTCGATTAATATAATAGTTTTACAAAGTTAAGGCCATTTTTTTGCTTTTCAACATAAAAAAATACAATTTGCAGCTTGATTTATTCATAGCTTATGAATGATGTTTCGGTTATTATTCTGACGCACAACGAAGAAAAACACATTGAAAGATGTATTCAAAGTTTGCTGCACTTTACGGATAAAATCTTCATCGTAGATTCTGGCTCAACAGACCGTACTGTAGCCCTCGCCGAATCGTTAGGGGCAAATGTAATGCATAACCCTTGGGTTACGTATGCGGTTCAATTCAATTTTGGCATCAATCACACACCCTTTAAGACCGATTGGCTGATGCGGATGGACGCCGACGAGTACGTTACCCCTGAACTAGGCCAAGAGATAAAAGAAACCCTCGCCGCTTTGAACCACGACACAACGGGCATCTATGTGAAACGCCGGGTCATGTTTATGAACCAATGGATAAAACGGGGTGGGTACTATCCAATTTGGCTTTTGAGGCTCTGGCGAAGAGACAAAGGAATCTGTGAAGAGCTCTGGATGGATGAGCACATTAAACTTTCAGAAGGCACCACGGTCCAATTCAAAAATGACATTGTAGATCATAATCTCAACAACTTGACCTGGTGGACGCAGAAGCACAATAATTATGCCATTCGTGAAGTAATTGATTTATTGGATATAAAATACAATTTTACGGAAGCCAATCGCGTTATACCTAAGCTTTTAGGCACGCAAGATCAACGTAAGCGCTTCCTTAAGCTGAAATATGCTTCTTTACCCCTTTTCACACGTCCTTTTGCCTATTTTTTGTATCGTTATTTTGTAAAGTTAGGTTTCCTTGACGGCAAAAAAGGCCTGATTTGGCACTTCTTACAAGGGCTTTGGTATCGCTTTTTGGTAGATGCCAAAATATATGAAGTATATCATCGAGTTGGGAAAGACAAACAAGACATCATCGAATTTTTCCGAAATGAATACGGAAAAGACTTATCAGCGGTTCAAAACCGACCTGTCGAAGTACGACAATAGTTGGTACAAGCAGCCTCCTTTCATAAAAAATGTGCTTTGGTTTATCACAAACGCTATTTTTTTGAATTCATATTTACTCGTACCAGTTTCATTAAAACGCCTCATTTTGAGAGCCTTTGGTGCACAAATAGGCACTGGAGTTATGATTAAACCAAAAGTAAATATCAAATATCCGTGGTTACTTAGGGTAGGCAATTACGTCTGGATAGGAGAAGAGGTTTGGATTGACAACCTAACGGTAGTATCGCTGGGCGACAATGTATGTTTGTCGCAGGGCGCCATGCTCCTTACCGGAAATCATGACTATACCCGCAGTACTTTTGATTTAAGCGTTGGTAAGATCGTCATTGAAAACGGCGTTTGGATTGGTGCCAAAGCGATGGTCTGTCCCAATGTAGTTTGCCGTTCACACGCCGTATTGGCCGTCAATTCGGTAGCAGTCAAAGACTTGGAAGCCTACGGTGTGTATCAGGGCAACCCAGCAAAATGGATTCGAGAACGAAAAATAACTGAATAATTACAGCGTACACAATAAATATAGTTTCCCCCTCCACAGGACGAATTAAAATGAAAGAGAACGGTTAACATTTTGAAACTTTGAAAGTAAGTATTATAACAGTCGTCTTTAACGGAGAAAAAACCATACGAAGTTGTATTGATTCGGTGCTAAAGCAGTCTTACAATGACATCGAATACATCATAATCGACGGAAAATCAACCGATAAGACACCAGAAATTGTTAAAAGTTACGGCACGAAAATTGCTGTATTTTTATCCGAAAAAGATGCTGGAATTTATGATGCTATGAACAAGGGCATCTCCCTAGCAACCGGCGAGGTAATCGGTATCTTAAATGCCGACGACTTTTATTACGACTCCTTTGTCATTGAGCATATTGTTGACAAGCTGAAACAAACAAACGCAGAGGCAATTTACGGTGATTTGATTTACGTAAATGCCAACGATACACGCCGAGTAACGCGCTACTGGAAATCTGGCAACTACCAAAGGCGTAATTTTTTGTTTGGATGGATGCCGCCACATCCAACGTTTTTCCTTCGAAGTTCGTCCTATAAAAAATTTGGGACGTATCGGTTGGATCTTGGAAGCGCCGCTGATTACGAGCTGATGCTGAGGATGATGTACAAACACGGAATAAGCGTGGCTTACCAGCCTCAGATCACCACCGTGATGCGAACAGGCGGAGTAAGTAATAAGTCGCTTGATAATCGTTTAAAAGCAAATACAAGTGACCGGATGGCATGGAGTCTTAACGGAATTAAACCTTATTGGTTTACGCTGTGGTTAAAACCCCTCCGAAAAGTTTTACAGTTTGTTTACAAGCCGAAATATACCGAATAATAAATTGCTCCCTATTTTCGTCCTTGATTTTTGTTCGGTAATCTTATTTTTATAATTTTTGCTTTCAAGTTATGAAGGCAAAGTAAGCTGAAATTGAATTTATGAATGCAGATATACTTATAGATGTACTCCGAACACAGTATCAAAATATACTTCAGCACGAAGTATATCAATGCCTTATATCCTTTTTGATTGCCTGTGCCGTCTCCGTTACATCTATCCCTGTGATCATTAACATCAGCGGTTTATTGGAGCTTAAAAAGAAGCCCAATTTCCGGAGTGCTCACCAGCAAGAAACCCCCGAATTTGGCGGAATAGCCATCTACGCTTCTCTACTCATTGCCCACTTTCTTTGGCCCCATACCAATGAAAACACCGATTCTTACCTGACAAGTTTGGCCGTGGTAGGGCTCACGATTCTGTTCTTTCTGGGTCTAAAAGACGACATTTTGGTGCTCGACCCCAACAAAAAACTGTTGCTTCAAGTATTGGCCGTTTCAACGCTTATTCTTTTGGGCGGGCTGAAAGTAGATAATTTCTTTGGGATTTTCGGCATTCATCAGATTCCGGATCTAATCAGTATTCCTTTCACAATATTTATATTCATTGCCCTCATCAACGCCATTAACCTCATTGACGGGGTCGATGGCTTAGCGGGCGGAATTGCTTTTATTGGGGGATTGAGTTTCGGGACGTGGTTTTTGCTTAACCACCATTTTTCAATGGCCTGTATGGCGTTCTCGATGTCGGGGGCTTTGCTGGGCTTTCTCCGGTTCAATTTCTCTAAAACCAGCAAAATTTTCATGGGTGATACAGGCTCGCTTATTGTCGGTTTTTTGTTGGCCTTTTTTGCCGTAAAATTCATCCGACTCAATGTCACCTATATCCACGACAGTAGTGCTTTTTTCAACGCACCTATTTTGGCAGTAGTGCTTCTGATTGTTCCGATATTTGATACACTGCGGGTATTTCTGGTACGTATACTTAACCGACGTTCTCCGTTTAAGGCCGACCGCAATCACATGCACCACGTTTTATTAGATAATGGGCTGAACCATTTTCAAACCTCCATCACACTTTGGAGCATGACTATTGTCAACGTGATTGGCTATTTTTTGACTTTTAAGTACATTACAAATACCCAGGCTTTCTTTGTACTGGTAGGTCTATTCTTTCTATATCTGCTTATCGGATATGTATTGAAAATGCGAGCGGTAAAAATGAAGAGGCAGGTATCGTGGGCCGATGTATGGAAACCACAGGATTTACGCAGTCAACGTTACTCGTGGGCCAAACGATTTATTAAAGGATTATAATAAAAAAAGAGAGGCCGTGAGCCTCTCTTTTTTATTTGATAGATACCCCACCCGATATAATCATCTTCATCACATCTGCACTTGAGAGGCCTTCCAGTACTTGAATATGCTCCGCCGAAACAATAAAAAGTTCTCCAGAAAAAGCATACGAATGGGGGCAATAAACTGCCATATAACCTTCCAATTGCAGATTTGACAAATCTGTTTGAGTAATAAAACCCAGTTTTTTAAGATTTGACTGTTGATTAACTGTCACCAAAACAGGTTGATTAAATTTCCGTTTATCCCCCACAAAAGCGGTGATGAGGTCTTTGAACGAATAATAAATAAGACTCACCAACGGCATTTGCTTCAAAATGCTTTGGCCAAAAGAAAAAAATGACTGGGGCACAAAACGTGAGAAAATAAATCCCAAAAAAACGATACTTGAAAGGATAATCAACAACCCCAAACCAGGCAAATAAAGGGTCTGCTTGTCGCTTGTATCAATATAAATGGGTAGAATACTGTCTAAATACCCAATCCCTTCTTTGATAATGACAAAGGTAAAATAAGTCGGCGCTACCAATATAAGCCCACGGCCAAAGTAGGCCAGAATACGTTTAACGATACGATTTTGTAGCATTTTACGGCATAATAATAGTTCAACACTTGCCCGATTCTTGTTTATGCATCAACAAATCGGCAAGGCATTTGTTCTTGTCAACTACGAATGTTTTGGGTAAGTTCCTTCTCACAAATACCCGCAATCCTCTAATCGTACCCAATACTTGGATAAAACTCTAAAAAAAAGAAAAAGATATTTCTTTACAATTACCCGATTTAATTAGATGTTTACGTTTGAATACTACCCCTTCTAATTTACTCGTCTTCCGGCAAACGCGACCAATTGTATGGTGTCATTCTAATCTAATTACCCATATGCCGCGTACCAAAAATGAAATACATTCGCCCTACTACATGGGTGCAATGGCTAAGTATTGCGATTTGGCCATTGGTGGTCATCCTTCTGCCCGGCCTACTGGGGAGGAACAGGCTGCATGGTTTGCCAAACACCTTCGCAAAAAGGGTGAGCAAAGTAACGACTCGGAGGTGCCTGGTTTAGAAAGCCTAAAAAAGGTTTATTGTAAAATGCGGCGCTCCCCGTGGAGTTGTAGCTTCGACGAATCAACGCTCAATAAGGTATGCGGTATGATTGGGAAAGACGTCGAGTTTGCTGATTTCGAAACGTATGAGGACTTCAAAAAATGGATAGGCGAGCCACCTCAAGGAGATGAGAATTGGCTGGCAACCATTGCCCGCGAACGCATCCAACAACTTTTTGAGGAGACTGAAAAACAAAAACTCCTGATACGAAATGCCGAAAATAGGGCCCGTTCGCTCACGTTTGACATTGAAAAGATTGAGCAATACTTTGCGGTCGGAAACCTGACGGCGCTGGAAGCGAATAAGTACGCAAAATTTCAAAAAAAGCAACTTGAACAACTTGAAAAACTGGCAGATTTTGCCATTCAAGAGATTGCTACCGAGTCGTTTGTAAAAGCTTTTAACACAGTATTTTTATACGACAGCAATAAAATTTTTACCATTACCCTGACCGCAAAACTTTGGAACTTTGCGTGGAAAATAGACCAATACCTCAAAGGATTGGTAAAGCCCAGCGCTGAAATGCTCCGCTACATGCTCGACCTTAAATGCAACTTGATGAAAACAGCGGGAGCAATGGACAAGAACGAAATAGCCCAGCAGCTTAACCGCGAATTTTTAGAACTGATTGAAGAAAACCCTCCCCGCCACGCGTTTGATTTATCCCCTTTGATTTCGTATCATTTGGACAATTGCATCATTAATCCACAATTTTACCACTTAAATACCGAGTATGGCTCCAATACCGATGAGTCGATTTCTCACAAATCGCTCTCGCCGTATTATTATTACCTACTGGGTATTATTCAATATTACAGAGGTCATCCATTTTATACGGCGGCGGTTAAAAACCTACAACATGCTCTTGAACATTGGAGCAAAACTGAGGTAAATAAAAGCGTGGAAGCAGGCCATGCATACTATTTGTTGAGTAAAATACAACAGGAAATGGGGTACGTTGTTGAATCAATCACGCTTTCTGAAAAGGCAAATGTTATTTTATGCAACGTTACCGAGATGGATGCTTTTATCGAAAATCACCCAGTCTCCGCCCAAAAGAATATGTAAAATATAGAAAAAGAGCCTCGTTGAGGTATCAACGGGGCTCTTCAGAAACCAAAAAGCATGACAACGGCAATACCTCAGCCTATGCTTTTTTAGCTTGCAGTTTTTTAACGGTGTATACCGCTGCACCTACTGCCAATGCCACCGACAAGAGTTTGACTACTTTTTTCACGGCTTTAGGGATGATTTAGAAATGAGTAAAATAAACATTTAATGCTGATTTAGGACTTTATATCAGGGTACAATTCACAGTATTGTATCTATTAATAAGACACCTAAAAGAGGCAAAAGGTTTATTGGTTTTGCAATAAATTACAGCAACAAAAATGCCAATTTTTAAGAACGAATTATAGCGTAGAAATACGTGTTTTACGACCGTTTGATAATTGTTTACAATCTTTTCCCTAATTCTTCTAGCTGTTGGTCCGTAAAATCCATGTGTGTCACAAACCGCACCAAATGTTTGCCAAACGTAACGGCCCGAATCCCTTTTTGCGCCAATTGCGCCACATAATCAACGGCAAGAATGGTTTGGGGCAAACGAAAGATAACAATGTTGGTATCAATCGGAAAAATCTCTTCTACTTCAGGAAGTTGTTGAAGCATCTGCCCAATAGCTCGGGCTCGGATATGGTCTTCTCGCAGGCGCTCAACATGATGATCAAGGGCATAAATACCAGCCGCGGCCAAATAACCCGCTTGTCGCCAGCCGCCCCCCATTACTTTACGAAACCGTCGCGCTTGTTTTACAAACTCTTTCGTCCCCAACAACAACGAGCCCACTGGGCACCCCAACCCTTTAGAAAGACAAATGCTAATACTATCAAACACACGGCCGTACTCCACGGGCGACTCCCCCGTTTCGACCAAAGCGTTGAAAAGCCTAGCGCCGTCTAGATGCAAGCCTAGGCCATGCTCGTTGCAAACCAAGCGAATGTCCTGAATATCCGACAAATTATAATAACACCCGCCGCCTTTATTCATCGTATTTTCGAGCGAAACGAGCCTCGATACCGCCGCATGCACATCATCAGGATTATTGACGGCATCCCGTACCTGCTGCGCGTTGATACGGCCACGGTTGCCTTCCAATAACTTAACCGAACTGAATGAATTCAGGGCTACTCCTCCTCCTTCGTACAAGTAAATATGCGAATGCTTGTCGCATATCACTTCACTCCCTGGCTGCGTATGCACTCGAATCGCCAATTGGTTGGTCATAGTTCCCGAAGCACAAAACAAAGCCGATTCCATTCCAAACAATCGGGCAGCTTTTTCTTCCAACGCATTGACCGTTGGGTCGTCGCCAAAAACATCGTCGCCGACAGAAGCCGCAAACATGGCTTCAAGCATGGGTTGAGTAGGCTTGGTTAAGGTATCTGAACGAAGGTCTATGGACATTATGGAGGATTGATTAGTTTAAAAATTTGAGCGATGCAAAAATAACAAAAGGCGGACTTCTCCGCCTTTTGTTATAATAATAAAGTAAAAACAATCAACTTTTCAATACCAATGTGCTGGCAATCATGTCGTGTAAGGCTTGTTTTTTGGCAGTAAACGCCGCCATGATATACCCAATCAGCATAATCATGCCCGAAACAATGCGACCTACAAAACGGATTATTGCCGCCGTCGGG
>JAIXPV010000214.1 GCA_027486105.1 Runella sp.
TATAGTTATAAGAATACCTCCCCAATGACAACAATCATGTTTTTCAGGTTTCTTTACCGCTGTCAAATGGTGCATTTTCCTGATTTTCAGCATCTTTAACACTACATTTTATGCCCCTCCATCGGGTTGCTGCCTTTTTTGAAAATGTATTCGCTGTTGAGCAGATAGGCCCCCGAAATCACCACTTTTTCACCTGCTTTTAGGCCGTCGGTGATTTCTGTATAATCTTTATTGGTCATGCCTACGCTTACCATGCGGCTTTCAAAAGCGCCCTCGGCATTTTCTAGCCACACCGTCACGCCGTTTGTGTCCTGAATAAGCGCGTTGGTCGGTACCGCTATCGTATTTTTTACCGTTCCTTTCAGCGTAATGTAGGCCTGCATTCCCGGTTGATATTCTTTTTTTCCATTGGCAACATCCACCCGAATGGTCAGGATTTTGCTTGAAGTCTGCACTTCTGGATTGACGAAATTGACTTTTCCTTTGAGAATGCGGCCCGGGAAATAGGGCATCTCCACTAAAGCCTCTTGGGTTTGATTTAGAAAAGACAACTCCGTCACGTACAATTGGCCTTCTGCCCAAAGGGTGCTCAAATCGGCGAGCTTTAATACGGTTGTACCTTCACTTACGTAGGTTCCTTCATCGGCCAGCACCTCCGTGACGGCTCCCGCGTAGCGACTGAAAACCCTCAACTTGTTCTGAGGATGTCCTTCCTTTTCCAGTTCGGCAATCTGCCCCTCATTCATCCCCCAAAGCAGCAGTTTGTTTTTGGCGGCTTCGGTCAATTGCCTGAAATTGACATCAGCATCTTTCAGTACTTTTTGTTTTTGAACGGCTATAAGGTAATCCTGCTGCGCGGCCGACAGTTCTTCACTGTAGACCTCATAAATGGGTTGTCCAACGCGCACAAATTCACCGACATTCCGCACCAATAAGCGCTCAATTCGCCCAGCCACCCGTGCCGTCACGGTAGCGAGTTTATCTTTGTTTTCGGTCAGGATGGCGGCCAGCGTAACCTCTTCCCCCAAGGGACGCAGCGCAACCGTTTCGATCTGAATATTGGCCAATTGCTTTTGTTGGTCGCTCAATTTTAGCCCCGCATTTTTCATATTGGGGTCTACCACAATTTTGGTCAACGCCATTTTGCAGATGGGGCAGGTGCCGGGCTTTTTTTCCATCACCTGTGGGTCCATCGAACAGGTGTAAAATACGTTATCTGGCACCTGCTCGCCGTTTTTGGACGTGCAAGCTTCCCACACTACCGCTAGACTTGCCCAACTGACTGTATGTATAAATGCCCTTCTTTTCATCTTCTTGATAGTTCATTTGATTTGACAAAACTTTCGCTGTCCATCAGGAATTGGGCATTTTCGGCGATGGTTTCCTCGCTCGTAAGGCCCGACAACACCTCCACCCAGTTTCCTTCCTGCAATCCTGTTTGGACGGTTCGAGAACGAAAAACGCCTGCTTTTCTCACAAACGCCATCTTTTCGCGACCCATATCGAGAAGCGCCGAAGAAGGGACCCATAGCGCGTTTTGAGTTCCCGCATTGATTGATGCTTTGACCAATGAACCAATTTTTAGCTTCCCACTTGGATTGGGCACATACACCCGCGCTCTTGGATTTCGGTTGTTGGTCGTAATCAGGGGTTCGAGGTAATTGATTTTACCAAAAAATTGATTCTCTGAATCCCCCTCAAGTTCTAGCATGACCGATTGCCCCACCTTAACCTTGGGAACATCCGTCGGATAAAACTCTAGCATTGCCCATACCGAATGGGTATTTTGAACCTCAAACAACCGCTGTCCTTTTTGCACGTACATTCCTTCTTTTAATGTCAATTCGCCTTTTGTAGTGCTGGGTGGCGGTGCAATCTGGGCGGCAGACTTACTCCCCCCCATGCCTTCATTCATGCGGTTGCTTCCACCAGAAGGCATAGGTATCTCCCCTGCGCTGCGTTCAACGATGATGCCGCTGTAAGGACTATAAATGCTGAGTTGCATGATTGGTTTTTTGCTTTGCTCTACTGATTTGAGTTGGTCGGAAGTGAATCCCAAAAGGAGAAGGCGCTGACGAGCATTATCAATAAGCGTTTGATTTTCGGCGTCATTTTGGAGAAGAAAAATCAAATTTTGTTGCGCTGTAACGAGGTCAGGGCTGTAAATATCCATGATTTTTTGGCCTTTGCGTATCGTTTGAAAAGGGTAACGGACGTACAAACGCTCAATTCTACCGCCAAATCGCGTGGCAATACTGCTCAGTGCCTGAGCATCATAGGATAAAAAACCAAAGGCATTGACTACCAACTGCTGCGAGCGTCGTTGGGGCTGAACGGTCTTGACACCGCTTAATACGTACTCGTAAGTAGGTTTGACCAATATCGCCAAACTATCGTCGGCGGAAAGTTGTTCGTGAGCGGTGGTCTCTTTTTTTTCCACCAAATCCATCCCGCACACTGGGCATTGTCCAGGGGCATCGTAGGTTTTTTCGCCTTCGCATTTCATGGTGCAATAGTACTTTTTGCCCGTTTTTCGTCGTTGGCCCATCATTACCACGGCCGTATCGGCGTGCGATGAATGAGAAGTCACTTTGACCAAATCCATGCCACAGACGGGACATGAGCCGGGGGCGTTGTAGGTTTTATTGCCTTCGCATTTCATGGGGCACGCATAGGCCTCTTGGGGCTGGGTGACTTCTTTTTTGAAGTATTGGCCTACAAAGTCACAACCCGTTAGCCCACCGAGCAGCGCCACGATAAGCCAAGGAAATAGCTTACCTTTTTTCCAGTTCTTTTTCATATTCTACGTGGGCTTGCAGTAATTGTTGCACTAAATCCAGCTGGTTCATTCGAGCCATTTTAAGCTCCATCCAAGCATCCAACACCATAAACAACTCGTCGGTATTTTGTTCATACGCCAGTAGTGTGCTTTGATAGCGCTTGCGCAAAACGGGAATCTGTTCCTTTTCGTATTGGTCGATTTGTGCCTGAAAGGTCTCCATCATTACCCAACGGTCGGCCAAGTTTCCTAAAATTTGATTGGTCAGTCCTTCGCGTTGTTTCGCATACGTTTGGCGTTGATAATCAAGACCTTTAAGGTTGGCTTTAATCTGTCGGCTCGACCATTTCGCAAACGGAATCGTCACCATGCCCATCAGGGTAAATTGCCATTGATTGCCAAACGCAAACATGTGTCCGTACTGAACGCCGTACATGGGTTTGAGCTTTTGCAGTTCAATTTCCTTTTTGTTGCGGGAGATCAACAGGCTTTGTTCAATCATCCGTAAATCACTTCGGTTGCCAATCATACCAGTATCCAGCGCCATTGAACCATTGGTGAATGAGGAGGTTGTCGTGAGCGTATCAATTTGAAAATCAAAGGTTTTGTCTTTAAGCATCAGCGTATTGAGCATTACTTTTTGCTGACGAATATCTCCGTCGAGCATCAGTTTCATACGGTTTAAATCGCTCAGGGCGGCTTGGGCTTTGTAAATACTGCTCAACTTTTCTTGATTGAATTTGTAGCGAATCTCGGCCGATTGAATCATGTAACTGAGCAAGGATTGGCTCTCGCTCAACACGTTTTTTTTCTTTTCAAGCACCTGCCATTTGTAATAGGCCGTTTTGGCTTCGGCAAAGAGCATATTACGCACCATGCCTTTTTGGGCCGTTTCCATACCCGACATGGATTTCATGTAGCGTTCTTCGGCGTCGAGCATCTTACGGTTAGGAATCATCTGCTCGCCCTGCACCATAAAAGAACCCATGCCCTGACTCATTCCTTCGTGGTAAAGTGCGCCCTTTCGACTCCACATCATATAATTATAGGGCGTCATGAAAAAGCCCGCCCCAAACTTGGGGGCTTCCCAGTTTCGGGCGCCTTCAGCGTAAGCATCCAGTTCTTTTACTTTGGCATCGAGTTGCTGTAAATTGGGGTGAGAAGCCTCAATTCGTTGTAATATTGTTTCCAACGATAGCACCGATTGCGCCTGAGTGGTTGTTGACCAAACAATCAACAAACCCCACAACATCTTATTCTTTGACATCGTAAATTTCAATTTTTCCATTGCGTTTGAGTTCCCATTCTTTGGTCATTTCAAAAATGACCGGTGTCACCAGCAGCACGTAAATAGTAGACGAAATCGTCCCGCCAATCAGCGGAATCGTAATCGGTAGCATCACATCTGAACCTACACCCGTGGCCCACAAAATGGGAATCAACCCAAAAAGCGACACCGAGACGGTCATTAATTTAGGACGGAGGCGTTGCGCAGCGCCCCGAATCACGTACTCACACAGGTCAGAATTGGTAATCGTCTCTTTGGAGTTTCCTTTTTCGGCCACCAAATGCTGCATGGCTTCGTTGAGATAAATGGTCATCAACATCGCGGTTTCGATGGCCATTCCGAAGAGTGCAATAAAGCCGACCGCCACCGCTACGGAAAGATTTACGCCGTAAAAATACACCATGTACACCCCACCGATGAGGGCAAATGGCACGGTAATCATCGTGATAAGCGCCTCTTTCATAGAGTTATAGGTGAAATAGAGTACGAAAAAGATAATCACGAGCACAATCGGCAGGATGATTTTGAGCGTACGATTGGCCCGAAGCTGATTCTCCCATTGCCCGCTCCATTCAATAAAATAGCCCTTGGGTAGTTTTTGGACCGAAGCCTCCAATTTCTTCATTGCTTCTTCAACGGTGCTTCCTAAATCCCGGTCGCGGACGTTAAACAGGACGGTGCCTCTCAGCATGGCATTTTCAGAATTAATCATGGGTGGGCCTTCCGAAATCTTTACTTCGGCGACGGATTCCAGCGGAATCGGGCCATAACCTGCCGTCTGTACCTGCATTCGTTTGAGGGCCTGAATGTTGTTTCTGAAATCCTGCGCAAAACGGGCATTGACCGTAAACCGCTGTCGCCCTTCAACGGTAGTGGTGAGAATCATACCGCCCAATGCACTTTCTACAATCATGTTTACGTCATCCACACTCAGGCCGTAGCGGCCAATCTCTTCCTTCTTTACCACTACGTCGATGTATTTTCCGCCCGTAATTGGCTCTACGTACAAATCTTTGATTCCTTCTATTCCTTCCAGTTGTTTTTTGAGCATCTGCGAAACCCCGTTGATGGAGTCCAGACTTTGGCCGTAAACTTTCAAGCCGACGTCGGTACGAATGCCCGTAGAAAGCATATTGATGCGGTTGATGATGGGTTGCGTCCAGCCGTTGGTTACGCCCGGAATTTGGAGTTTGGCATTCAGCTCGTTGATAATGTCGTCTTTGGTTTTCCCTTCCCGCCATTCATTTTTGGGTTTGAGAAGCACAATCGTTTCCAACATACTGATGGGCGAATTGTCGGTAGCGGTATTGGCCCGACCCGCTTTTCCCATCACATGGCTTACTTCGGGAACGGTTTTTATTAATTTATCCTGAATTTGTAACAAACGTTTTACTTCCGAATTGGACACGTCGGGCAGCGTGACGGGCATGAAGAGCAACGAACCCTCATCGAGCGGTGGCATGAATTCGGTCCCGACATGGAGCATCATCGGCACGCTGACGGCCAACGCCAACAGATTAATACCAATCGTTGTTTTGCGGTACTTCAGGCACCATTTGAGAATGGGCGTGTAGACTTTTTCCAGAAAACGGTTGATAGGATTTGCACTTTCGGGTTTTAGTTTTCCCCGCAACAACAACACAATCAATACTGGAGTGAGGGTAATAGCCAAAAACGCATCCACGAGCAGGATAAACGTTTTGGTCCAAGCCAAAGGCGAAAACAACTTTCCTTCCATGCCTGTCAGCATAAAAACGGGCAGGAATGACGCAATCGTTACAACGGTCGAAAAAAACACCCCAGGGCCCACCTGTTTTGACGATTTTTCGATAATCTCGGCGCGTTCGACGGGAGTAAGCGGGTCTTTTTTGAGACGAAATATATTTTTAAACCAACTCATAACGATTCATTTTTTTCTTTTTCCAATTGGGCTTCTGAAAGGTGCCGGTAGGCATTTTCCACCATCACGATGCCGTCGTCTACTACTACCCCAATGGCCAGCGCAATCCCCGTTAGCGACATGATATTTGATGAAATTCCGAAAGCGTTGAGCAGAATAAAACCGATGGCGACCGAAATCGGCAACTGAATCAGAATAATGACGGCACTGCGCCAGTGAAGCAGAAAAATGATGACCACAATCGACACGGTAATCATTTCTTCAATTAAAGTGCCTTTCACGGACTCAACGGCGGCTTCGATAAGTTCACTTCGGTCATACGAGACCTTAAACTTGACATTTGGCGGTAGGCCTTTTTCGACCTCTTTCATTTTAAGCTTTACGTCTTTGATGACCGCATCGGCATTTTCGCCATAACGCATCACTACGATACCGCCCACCACTTCGCCTTCTCCGTCGACGTCGAAAATACCCAAACGCAATTCTCCGCCCATTTGTACCGATGCTACGTCTTTGATTCGAACAGGAACGGAACCGTAATTGCCGATAGGGATGTCTTCAATATCCTTGGTATTTTTGATGTACCCTAACCCCCGAACGATGTAGGCCATGTCTGACATTTCAAACTTTCGGCCACCTACGTCATTGTTGTTTTTTCGCACCGCGTTGAGTACATCCATGAGCGGTACGTTGAAATAATTCAGTTTGTACGGGTCAATATTGATCTGGTATTGTTTGCCAAAACCACCGAATGATGCCACTTCGCTAACGCCTTTGACCGTTTGCAGCGCAAATTTGACGTACCAATCCTGCAACGCCCGCTGTTCGCCCAAATCCATCCCCGGTGCTTCGAGGTGATACCAGAAGATATGGCCGACGCCCGTTCCGTCGGGTCCTAACGACGGGGTAACGCCCTGAGGCAGCAACCGTTGGGCGTAGTTAAGTCGCTCCATTACCCGCGTTCGGGCCCAATATACGTCTACGTTGTCTTCAAAAATAACGTAGACAAAGCTCATTCCGAACATCGACGTACCGCGCACATTCTTGATTTTGGGAATTCCCTGAAGGTTGGAAACCAACGGATACGTAATCTGGTCTTCGATAAGCTGCGGACTACGCCCCATCCATTCGGTAAAGACAATGACCTGATTTTCAGAAAGGTCGGGGATGGCGTCAATGGGGTTGGTCTGGACAGAATAGATGCCCCAGCCAAACAAAAAGAACGACAGGGTGAGCACAACAAATTTGTTATGAACCGCAAACTGAATGAGTTTCTCTACCATAATTCTGCTATTTTACTTCAAAATTGAGCATCATCCCGTCGTCCTCGTGTTCGAGATTATGACAGTGAAAGACAAATTTGCCAGCATTCGTAAACTTGATGATGATGCGGACTTTCTCCCCGGGCATGACTAACACGGTATCTTTCAAGCCTTTTTCGGAAGCAATCAAACGACTACGTCCACCCGTGCGACTGACTACCTGAAAGAATGTGCCGTGCAGGTGCATAGGGTGCGGCTCATCGCCAGCGCTGTTGTTAAATTCCCAAATTTCGGTGCTATTGAGGGGTACAGATTCATCAATTCGCTCACCGCTGTATACTTTTCCGTTGATGGTGTGCATTCCTTTCATCGCCATTGAACCACCATGACCGCCCGACGTACCCATGCCTACCCCAATATCAAAGGTTCGGATTTTGGTAGTTGCAGATGAAGAAATCGGAGCAATCGCCGGGAGCGAAGTCGGTAGTTTGAAACTATCCGTTTCTGCTTTATTGACAACAAATTTTACAATTTTGAAGGCTTGATGACCCTGAGAATTTACCCCTGAAAAAACGTTGCTTAGTAAATATACCTCGCTGTTGAGGGCTGATTTGCTGAAATCGACCAATAGATCAACCCGCTCGCCTGGCGCTAGCAAAAGGTCCGTGACGGTTTCAGGTGCAGGTAGTAACCCGCCATCGGAGCCAATGACCGTAAAGGCATTTCCGTTGCTCAAGGCCAAATTGTAAATACGTCCATTGGAACCGTTCAGAACGCGCAAACGGTACGTACGAGTGGCCACATTGTGAAAAGGCGACTGAACTCCGTTGACGATAATCGTTTCGCCCATGTAGCCAATCATTACCTCATCCATGGTAGGACTATAATCAATTTCCCCGCTCGCATTCAAGCGTTTATCCTGAATCACGAGCGGCAGTTCGTAAGCTCCTGTGGGTAGATTAAGGGCTTTTTCCTCGGGAGATTCAATAATAAATAAACCCGACAAACCCATAAAAACCTGCTTTCCCGTTTTTTCGTGCGGGTGCGGGTGGTACCACGATAGGCCTGCCCGTTGGTCAATTTTAAAGGAATAATTAAACGTTTTTCCCGGCATTACCATTTGGTCGGGGTGACCATCCATGGCCGCTGGGACCAACAGGCCGTGCCAGTGAATATTGGTTTCTTCGGTCAATCCATTGGTAAACGGAATCGAAACAGTGCTTCCACTTTGGATACGGAAAGTAGGCCCTAGAATGCCGTTTTTATATCCCCATGCCTGTGTATTTTTTCCCGTAATAGTAGTGATGTTTTGGCTGCCAGCATTCAGGGCGGTACCCGTCAGAGAAGTTTCAGGAAATGGTAAAAAAGTCGTAAAATTCCCTTCCAACACTTCGGGAGCTACGGCAGGGGTCATGGTTGCCATGTCGTGGTTCATGCAACTGGATAAAATGGCTCCCCCAGCCAGCGTGCTGACCGTTCCGAAACCAAGTGTTTTCAAAAATGTGCCTCTTTTCATCTTAATTTTGATTTATCCGTGTGAGGAATGCTACACTATAAATTATCTAGCGACTTTCGCTGCTTATCCCGCAACTGTTTAAATTGACTGGGTGTCATGCCAGTCACGGACTTAAACTGGGTTGACAAATACGCCAAACTGCTGTAATTGAGTAGGTCTGCAATTTGGGAAAGCGATAACTCATCGTAGACCAGCAACTCCTTAACACGTTCTGTTTTTTGGTTGATGATAAACTGTTCAATTGTTATACCCTCAACTTCTGTGAAAAGCGTGCTGAGGTAGCGATAATCCCGATTGACTTTTTCGGCGAGGTAGTCGGAGTGTTTTTGTCGACGCAGCCCATCGTTTTGCTGATGCACTAATTCGACAATGGCCGTTTTGACCAGTTCGATAAGTTGTTGTTTTTTATTGCTCAGCAACTCAAAATCGTGCGCAAGCAAACGTTCGGAGATGCTTTCGAGTTGTGCCTCCGTGGCTGGTTTTTTGAGGGTCACTTCCCCCAAATCAACCGTGAGGACTTCGTGTCCGAGGGCTTCAAGTTCTTGGCGGACCACTGTTTTACAGCGACTGCACACCATGTTTTTAATGTACAGTTTCATCCCAACTAAGTGATAAGAATAGTGATAACATTGTGAATCAGGTGATATTGGTGGAAATAAGAAAACACCAACAGGCAACGCAGGTGGTTGCCATTAGCCCGCAACGGAGCTATTACCTAATCAAATCAGAAAAGACTGAATAAAAACGAGCATACTACGCCCGTGAAGCGGAGGCGCCGCACTGTAATAATGCGGAAGACGAAACGAAACCGATGGATTGAACCACGTTGTGGATGAAAAAAAAGCGGGCAATGAAGTCAAAATAGCCCCCACATATTGACCCACCAAATCCACTGAATGACCATGGGCCGAAGGGGTCTGTATCTTTTGAAGTGACACCTTTTCGGCACAACATTTACTGCGTTGGATGGAATCAGTGCATTCTTTTGAATGAGGCTTTAAGATTTCATTATGCCGAATGGAGCAGGTTTCTTTATGAACGAGAGAGACCGTTTTGGAGCCTCTCATCAGGCACCAATGTTCATACATCGCAAATCCAGTACTGGCCAGCAGTACCTGAAATGCCATGTAAAAACATAAAATACGCTTGAAGAGAGTCATTTGCGGTTTTGTATTATATACTGCAAATATACAACACTGCAAGCTTTGTCTTCATTACAAGTTTACCTGAATCATTTACAGAATTTTCAGATTATGACTGTAACTGATAAAATCTAGCCTAATTTATTAAGAATGACGGTTGAGTTTTTGGCAGTTGATACCTGTATTATCTATCTCAGCGGATGGGAGTAGCAGTTGTCCAACTCGAATAAATGAAGAGGCAGCTCAATGATTTCCTTGTAAACGGGCTTGGATGTATTGATTAAGACAATTAGTATCAAGCTATTTCAGAGATATACACTTTCGGCTCTCCTGCTTTCTAAAACAAACTCGTCCCCTTCGGGTCGCCGATGGCCCGCTTGGCTGCTTCTTGAA
>JAIXPV010000650.1 GCA_027486105.1 Runella sp.
TTGACCACGGCAGTTAAGCGATTCCAACATCGCATGGGTCTGAAAGAAAGCGGCAAGCTAGACGCCGCCACCGCCACCGAGCTCAACCGTCCCGTAAGTTTCCGCATCCGCCAAATCATGGTCAACATGGAGCGACTGCGATGGGCACCCACTGAGATGGAACCTAACATGCTGTTGGTCAATATTCCAGAGTTTAAACTTCACGTTTTTGACCAAGGAAAACAACTCTGGATGTGTAACGTTGTGGTCGGAAAAGAAGCGACCAAAACGAGTATTTTTAAAGGAAATCTATCGTACGTGGTCTTGAATCCCTACTGGGTGGTGCCCAACAATATCCTTCGGAATGAAATATTGCCCCGTTTAAAGCAAAACCCAGGTTATCTTGCTCGCAACAACATGGAGGTAGTTTCGGGCGATAAAGTCATCGACCCCTATTCCGTTCGGTGGAGTGCTTACAGTAACCATGTTCCGTACACCATCCGGCAAAAACCTGGAAAATCAAATTCGTTAGGAAAAGTAAAATTCTTATTTCCAAATAGTTACAGCATTTACCTGCACGATACTCCATCCAAAGGGCTGTTTGGGGAGTCGCGGCGAGCGTTTAGCCACGGCTGTATCCGCGTGGCCGAGCCCGAACGTTTGGCACTGCACGTATTGAAAGACACTCCTTCGTGGAATTTAGAAAAACTAGAGAGTGTTTGGGCCACTCAAAGCGAAAAATGGATTACCGTGCGTCCGTCTATTCCCGTTTATATCGTGTATTTTACGGCTTGGGTAGACCAAACGGGCCAATTAAATTTCCGTAGTGATTTGTACGGATTGGATAAAACGTTAGCAAAAGAAATTTTTGGAGAATAAATAAGGAAGAATGTCTGATATATCTTGTGGCGTAGATTTTGGAACGTCAAATTCTACCATTGCCTATTACCGTGGCGACCGCCTTAGGTTGGTTCCCGTTGAAAAACACCATACAACCATCCCAAGTGCCCTCTTTTTTGAACGAATCAGTAATGCACCTCATTATGGCCGTGAAGCGGTAGAGTTATTTCTGGAACGCGAAAAAGGGCGTTTTATGCGCAGTTTAAAGCGCGTACTAGGTACGTCGGTTATGAAACAGGGGACGATGGTCAACGGCGCTCCGATGCATTTCAATAAAATCATCGGCCAATTTATCAAACACCTGAAAGACAAAGCCGAAACCGACGCCCAGCAGGAAATTGAGAGTGTGGTCATGGGCCGCCCTGTTCATTTTATTGACAACGACCCCGTTGGCAACCAAAACGCGCAAGAAGAATTAAGAGTAATTGCCCAAAATGTCGGCTTTAAAAACATTGATTTTCAGTTTGAGCCCATCGCGGCGGCATTTGCCCACGAGGTGAATGTAGCAGGCGAACAACTAGCCCTAGTGGTCGATATTGGGGGTGGTACGTCTGACTTTACCGTGATTCGACTTTCCCAAAAATACCTAAATAAGCTCGACCGCTCGGGCGACATTCTAGCCAATACAGGCGTCCGGATTGGGGGAAATGATTTTGATAAAGACCTAAGTCTACACGCTTTCATGCCCGAACTGGGCTACCGAAGCACCTATGGCGACAAGAACCTGCCCGTTCCGTTGAAGTTTTACTATGATTTGTCCGAGTGGAGCAAAATAAATTCGTTGTACACTCCCAAAAACCTGATGTTGTTGCGTCAATATTTGGGGCAGTCGCACGACAAAACTCGTTTTTCGAGATTACTCAATGTATTTACGCAGGAAAGTGGACACATTCTTTTGGGGGTGGTAGAAGACACTAAAATTGCCCTTACTTCCGATGCGGCTCACACCGCGCCGTTGGATTTTATCGAAAATGGTTTTACCATAACAACCGCCAAAGCGGTGTTTGAAGAAGCCATTACGCAGGAGATTACCAGCGTTGCCAATGCCGCCACCCAGTGTGTACAAGACGCAGGTGTGCGCCCAGAAAACATAGATTTGATTATCCTGACGGGTGGCTCAACGGAGATTCCTGCGGTACAGTTGAAGTTCCGTGAATTGTTTCCCAACGCCACTGTTTCCGAAGAAAACAAACTGGACAGCGTAGGCGTTGGTCTCGCCTACGACAGCAAACGTAAGTTTTTGGGAGAAATTACTTCAGTTCGTTAACCAACCGCAACAATTCAATTTCGGCAGCCTTGGCCGCAAAGCTTAAATTGGTAAATGTATAACCTATATTTTCAAAGCTTTGCTGCGCTTGGCGTACTTCTACGATGGTAGCCTGACGAAGCTGAAAACGTTGTAGCGTCAAATCCAACAATTGTTTGGCCAAGTCTATATTCTTTTTCTGCTCGTCCAATTGTTGTAGGCTCATGGTGTAGGCTTGATACGTACGCACTGCCGTATTGCTAAAATTGCGCATCAAGATGCTTTTTTGCAGGTCTGCATTTTTGGCATTTACCCCAGCTATTTGCTCTTGTCTTTTAAATATTCCACCATTATAGATAGGAATGCTTAAAGATAATCCGATAAGCGGTCCGCTGCTTTGGTTGAGCAAAGTTAGTCCCGCTGCTTGTTGATTTCGGTTGTAGCTATACCCCGCATTGGCCCGAAGCGAGGGATAACGCAAGGCGGTTGTTTCTTTAACCAATTGTTCGGCAATCCGTATTTGATAATCGGCCGCCATCAATTCGGCATTTCTGTCTAATTTTTTCAGAATATCATTTAAAATAATTCCGCGCTCTACCGTGATGGTATCCTTGACCGCAATCAGCGTATCGGGCCGGACATTCATCAGAAGTAATAAGTCGGTTTTGGCTTGTTCGATGATGAGTTGCTGAGATTGTTTTGTTTGGTACAGGGTGTTCAAATCAATTTGCGACTGAAACAAATCGGCATTATTTGCTAGCCCCACACTTTGTTGAGCTTTTACAATCTCAAGGCGTTTTTGGGCTACGTCGATGGATTGATCAATGGTTCGGGTGTATGCCTGTTGACGAATCACGTCGTAGTATTTCGTCATCACTGCCGCGATGGTGTTTTGTACTTGCGCATTCACCAGTTGAAGGCTCTGCAACTCCACCTGTTCAAGCCGTTTTTTAGTAAATTTTACCCGGTTTCCGTTGTAGAGCAATATTGTGGCTGTCACGTTTGAGTTCAACTGATTGGCTGCGGCGCCGTTTCGTCTGATTTCTACGCCCGTATTCAGTTTCTGGTTTACGTTGGTAATCTGCTCGTTATCATTGATGGTCGCGGTGACGGTGGGGCGCCCACCCGCAATGCTGATATGGTTATTGATGTCGGCGATTTGTACGTTATTTTTCAACACTTCAATATCAAGGTTGTTCTTCAACGCAATACTGACTGCATCAGGTAAGGAAAGTGTTTGCGAAAACAGCGTTGGAGACAGAAATAAAACGAACAGTACTAAAGTGTATTTCTTCATTGTGAAGATCGAATTTTACAGAAAAAGGATTTTATGTTTTTTGCAAACGTCGGTGAGGTTCAAAACCTCGCCGACGTTATTCACTCTGACGTTATTCGGGTAAGTCGAAACGCTATTATATTAATGCACAGGAACTTCTGCTTCCTTAGGTGTTTCCTCCGCTTCTATGGTTTTGTGCTCTCCAGAAATATACGTATAAACGGCAGGCACCACAAATAAGGTAAGTACCAATGAAAACAAAATTCCGCAAACGACCACAATGCCTAAAGGAATACGACTTGAACCAGCAGCGCCCAAGCTCAGCGCAATTGGCAACGCGCCTAATGAAGTAGCCAAGCTAGTCATGAGGATAGGGCGGAGGCGTTGAGTTGCCGCGTCTACCACCGCTTCCATCTTTTTGAGGCCCTGTTCTCGCCGTTTGTTGGCAAATTCTACAATCAAAATTCCATTTTTGGTCACCAATCCAATGAGCATAATCATTCCGATTTGCGAGAAAATATTGAGGGTTTGATCATACACCCACAAGCTCAATAATGCCCCTGCCAATGCCAGTGGCACCGTAATCATGATGGTAAAAGGATCAATGAAGCTTTCAAACTGAGCTGCCAGTACCAAGTAAATTAACACCAAAGCCAGAGCAAATGCAAAAAGGATATTGGAGGAGCTTTCAGAGAAATCTCTCGATGGGCCAGAAAGCGCGGTTTGGTAGCTTTCGTCTAGCAATTTAGCAGCAATTTTATCCATGGCAGCAATACCATCACCGATGGTATACCCCTCCGATAAGGAAGCAGAAATGGTTGCTGCTTTGTAGCGATTATAGTGATAAATCGTGGTAGGATTGGTGCTTTCTTCCCATTTAATTACTGAACTCAAGGGGATATTTTCTCCCCTCACATTGCGCACGTACAGCCGTCCGATGTCTTCGGGTTTGTTGCGGTCACTTCTTTCCACCTGCGCAATGACCGAGTATTGAAACCCATTTTGAATAAAATAAGCTAAACGCCCGCCGCTGAAGGCCGCCTGAATCGTCGCAATCACGTCTTGAGTACTTAGCCCCAAGTCTTTGATTTTCATACGATCTACGGTCAATTTTAATTCGGGACGGTTAAATTTCAAGTTTACGTCTACGTTGGCAAACGTTTTATCAGACCGTGCTGCCTCCAAAAATTTTGGAATAATAGCCCGAAGTTTATCTAAATCTTGGTTTTGGAGGATAAATTGTACAGGAAGTCCACCGCGTGAGCCAAAGCCCACCGAAATCGTTTGCTCTTGCACAGCAAATATCCGTGCTTGATTGAAACGGTTCAGTTTTTTCTGCAAATCATTCGTAATCTCACTTTGGCTGCGGGTACGTTCGTTGGGAGGGACCAACGCCAAACGCGGAGAAGCACTGTTGGTACTACCCCCACCACCTGGCCCCCCACCTGGGGTACGCACAAAGATAAAATCTCGTTCGGGAATGGAGTCATACAAAAATTTGCCCAAGTCATCGGCAATTTGAGACATAGAGCTATAACTCGTGCCTTCGGGGGCAGTCACGTTGAAACGAATGCTGCTACGGTCTTCCAATGGCGCAAGCTCACTTTTTAGATTACCCATGCAAAACCAGATAATTCCTCCACAGCCTGCTATGACAATCCAAGCAACCCAGCGTACTTTAAGAAAAGCCTTTAACATGGTCTCATATAGATTTTCCATGCCTCTGAAAAACGGTTCAGTTTTTTGATAAAACCGACCGTGTCCTGCTTTTTTGCGGGTCAAATACACATTTAGTACGGGGGTGATGGTAAGCGATACAAATGCCGACACTAACACCGCCGAAGCGAGGGTTACCCCAAATTCTCTAAACAAACTTCCAATAAATCCTTCTAAGAATATTACGGGCAAAAACACAATCGCCAGTGTAATAGAGGTTGAGATAACGGCAAAGAAAATTTCTTTACTGCCTTCAATCGCTGCTTTACGGATAGGTAACCCCTGTTCGAGTTTCTTGAAGATATTCTCGGTGACCACAATCCCGTCATCCACCACCAACCCTGTAGCCAATACAATGGCGAGCATGGTAAGAATATTGACCGAAAAGCCAGCCAAATACATGATAAAAAA
>JAIXPV010000513.1 GCA_027486105.1 Runella sp.
CACATCCACGATTCCAAAACTTGTTCCTTTAAAACGCACCTTGATGTACTCCGAGGTGTCATCGGAGGCAATGACGGAGGGCAGGAGCGAGGCGTAGGCTTTTCCCACCACTACTGAATCGACACGTTGCCAACCCGAACTTTTTTCAATTTTGTCTAGCGCCAAAAGGCTTGCCTTTTCTAAATTGTTAGGCATTAGTGCCTTTTTCAATGCGTGTTTGCCTTTTATACCAACCGATTGAAGCTGAATTAGGTGTTTTTTTACGGCTTCTGCGTATACTTTATGCCCTGTTTCGGGGAAAGGGTGCACTCCATCTGCCGAAAAAAACATTGGGTCGGTTATAGAACCAGCTGAGCCTTGAAGCGCCATTTTACCCTCAGTGATTAAGTTCACCGCAGGAAAAGCCATTGAAATTGAGGGAATTTGGTAATAATCAGCGATCATTTCCATCGCCGACGCCGAAACAGGAAATGTACCACGTTGATAAAATTCCAACTGCGGGCGGGAGAAAGTGTACACAAAACAAATGTCGGTCGAACGGTTTTGTCGCCATATTTGGCGGACAATTCCCTCCATTGATTCTTTCACATCCTGCGCCGATTTTCCATTATCATTGACGGCAAATTCCACGAAAACCAAATCTGGCGCATGTTGAAGAACGTGGTTTTGCAAGCGATACGCCCCAAAATCTGAGCCTGTTCCACCGATAGCTGCCATGATTTCTACAAATTGCGCTTGGGGGTAGTAGCTTTGCAGCCATTGGAATGTTTTAGTGCGCCATCCATTATCAGCCCTGGTAATGCTACCACCCAAATAGGCCACTTTTACGGATTGGCCTTTCTTGATTTTATCAAAAAAATGAGGCAAACCTGCGCGATAGGTTGCCTCAACAGAATTGACCAAATGTTCGGTTTGTGCATTGGTGAAAGTGGCCATCAGAACGGAACACAGCACAAAAAAGAGTTTTCTCATAACGTTTTGGAAAATAAGTAAATGTGCAAAATTAATTTACACTTCACGCAGAGCCGATAAGGCGCTAAGTTTTAGATAATCAACCTTTTATACTCTTTGCGCCACTGCCACTTTGCGTGAATAAATTTGCTTAATTACTTACAAATAAATAACGGGTAAATTTTTATCCCAAAAGTACTTTGAACTTCTATTTCTATCCGTCTTTTTCTATTAATTGTTCTCTTTTAGTAATCCATTTATTTAAAATTTGAATAATCAAACGAATTTGATGGGAAATAGCCCCGAGAAAATACTAGGTATATTTCAGGCACAACCTTTCTAAAAATCAAAAAGACTGCCCCAAAAAGAGCAGTCAATAAGTTTGTTTGGCACGTTAGTGGTTTGTTTAATCAACAAACTTGCGTTGACTAGTGGCATTTTCGGTCGGAAAATCTCTTGGAATAGGAATATCAACCTTGCCAGTAGCAGCCCACTGAGCACCGCGTTGAAAACAGGTTATGAAACCGACACATTCAACTGAATAATCGACGTGTCCGAGTGGCGTATGAAAAACCCGCCCTTTGCCGTATTTGATGGTCATCAACATGGGTTCGTGGCGGTCGGTTCCACGATTATCTTTTGGTGAAAAAGCCGTGGCCAACACCTCCATATCTTCGGCAGGCCCGCGCAGGCGGTCATACATTTCGTCTTTGGTGTGCATCCATTTCAGGGGCATTCCTTTCGTAATCGGGTGTTTTGAGTTTCTGACGGTGATTAAAAACTCCTTTTGCGCCCCGTGAGATCCTGCTTTGCCAGCCTGCATATCCTTAACCAACTTTCCGTTTTGGTCGTAGTAAACAAAAGGGCCGTCTTTTTCGCTACGGTCTCCCCAGCCTCCTATACCTATCATTCGGTTGTAGGCAGGCCACTTTGGAAACGAATTGTCGGCGGCATGAACGACCACTAAACCGCCGCCATTATTCATAAATTTCTCAAAATCAGCCTGCGTTTCGTCTGACCAAGGGGCGGCATTCCAACCAAAATTACAAACCACCAAATCATACTTAGAGAAATCTGGATGAAAAGCAGAATCCATTTTGGCATTAGCCAATGCTTTGGTGGCGGGAAGTCCTTTAATTTTGTATTTATCAACGAGGTCACCGCCGTTCCAAGTGTAATAAGTCCGTTGCACATCTACCGAAAATTTACCCGTTTCTTCCAAGTAATCCTTCATCATGTACGTTATTTTGGGCCACTGTTCATGGTTATTTTGCCCATCAACAATCAAGGTTTTGATGATTTTGGGGCTTTTTTCTTTTTTGGATTGCGCTTGGGCGTTCCCCCACCCTAACGTGGTCAAAAGCACTAAAAAAACGTATGTAGATTTCATGAAAAAAGTGAATGGTTATAATTTTAAATGGAAGATTTCGATTCGTCAAATTTACCTTCAAAACAGTATTATTACTCAGTACCCTTTAGTTTCGGCAATAGGCCCTGTGGGGGCATTGGCATTAATCGAGCCAAAACGCCGATAAGCATCCTCCATGATGGAAGCGGTGGCGCTAGCCCCCAAACGCGCGACGCCCATTTCCTTAACTTTAAGAAGCCCGTCAAGAGTACGCACACCTCCCGCGGCTTTGACCAAAACCCCCGGTCCAACATGGTCGAGCATCAGTCGAAGGTCATGTTCAGTAGCGCCTTCGTAGCTGTATTTTCCGTCACTTCCCTTCACAAAGCCGTAGCCTGTGGAGGTCTTTACAAACTCGGCCCCAGCCCCTGTGCAAATCTCACAAAGTTTGATTTTAAAGGAATCTTCTGGCACGAAATCATTTTCAAAAATCACCTTCAGTATGGCCCCGTGTTGCTTACAAGCCGTTTTGACGGCCTGTATTTCCTCCTGCACGTAAGTCCAATCATTGGCCAATACCTTTCCGATGTTGACCACCATATCAATTTCAACGGCACCATCTTTGCAGGCCTGAACGGTTTCGGCGACTTTTATCGAAACCGTACTGTTACCATGAGGGAATCCAATCACTGTACCCACCAAAACATCGGTACCAGCCAGCAGCTCCGTGGCCATTTTGACCGCATAAGGCTTTATACATACAGAGGCAACATCGTATTTTATGGCCAGTTTACAGCCTTCCAGTAGTTCTTCATCGGTCAGGGTAGGATGCAGCAACGAATGATCAATCATTTTTGCAATACTGCGAATCAGTGCCGTGTTCATAACAATCAAGTTTAATGTAAAATATCATTTAATGCGTTTTTCTGCAAGACATTTATTCATTTACCAAACAGCCATCGACTTTGTATATTTTCCCATCTGTTTTTGTAAAAATATATAGTTTGCCGTTCAGTCCCTCCCCCAATCGAGCGTCTGGTTTGGCGTGGCCCGTGAGTTCTCTCAATGTTGTCAATTTATCATCAAGGATAAGCTCTAATTCATGGATAGTTGCCTGTTGGCCGATGCGTAGTTGATTATTTTCGACGTAGAAAATACGCCCATTGGCAATATCGCCAAAAATATACTTGCCCTTCAGTGATGGAATGTGGTTTGAAGTATACACAAATCCCCCCGAAATGGCATTACCTTCGTCGTGGTCATATTGGGCTACTGGATAGATATACTTGGTTGGAGGCTCATTTTTGGGTAATTGATACACTAAGTTGATTTTTCCGCGTGCATTTATCACAAAAGTACCTTCCCGCTCGGGCCACCCGTAATCTGCTCCAGGCTTGCCAATGTTGACTTCTTCAATTTGCGTCTGACCAATGTCGGTAATCAACATTTTGCCATCTGGCGTCCAAATGATACGGTTGGGATTTCTAAAACCACGGCAATACACTTCACCCACCGCGCCTTTCACTTTCGCAAATGGATTTGACGCAGGAATTCCGTACTGCCCGTTTTTACTGTTCTTACCCAATGGGTTGATACGTAATACCGAGCTCCAGACGTGCGTTTTATCATTACACAAAAAAGAGTACCCATTTTCCGTGGCGCCCCCATCCCCTACTCCAATGTACAACAAACCGTAGTCAGGACTCCCCGCTTTGGCCAAAGGATTAAATGTTATTTCCTGTACTCCGTGGATGGGAGAGACCATGTTGACGCGCATCAGCTCACGCCCCTTACCCGAAAAAGTCTTCGCATTAGGATTCTCCACTTTCCATTCTCGAAGTACCCATTGTAAAGTTACTTTTATGGAATCGGCGTACCCAAAATCGGGCGTAGCAGCTTTTCCCTTTTCGGTATGAGTGGTATAAAAAAGTCCATTATGGTAGAAATCCGGATGAAAAGCAAAGTTTCCAAATCCAGTCGCTAATCCTGGAGTGTGGATAAAACCAGGAATTTCCTTTGGAATATCCATAAACTCAACAAGTTGATTCTGAACTATCTCGTAGAGTTTTCCTCGTAAATCCACGATAAACAAACGGTCTTGGGCACCAGGTAGCTTTAACATTTTATTGATTCTGGCCAAAGGCAACTTTTCTGCTGTCGGAGGGGCGGTAGCTAGATAATCTAATTTTAAGCGTAATCCCGATTTTTCAATTTTTTTCGGAACAGGATTGGTCACTGGCGTTCCAAAATAACTCGAAACAGAAGCGGTAGTTTCAGTTTTTCGTTTGGAATGAATAAACGACATAATTGCCTTAATGTCGCTTTCAGTCAATGTTGTAAATGACGGCATTACCTGCTTATATTCATCAAAAAGCATGGATGCACGCGCATCACCGCTACTAATCATCTCGGGAGCATTTTGGATAAACTTCTTCAGCCAGTCTGAGGGTACTGTGGTTGTTACGGCCGAAAGTTCGGGTCCGATACCTTTCTGTAAAAAGTTATGACAGGCCGAACAGTTGTTTTCAAATAAAACCTGTCCTTTGGTAATTATTTTCTTATCCGTTGAATATTCGTCTTCGACTAATCTGTTTTGGGTGTTTTTCGAGGTTGTTTTATTTTCTCGTGCGTAGGAAGTCACGCCCAATAATGCGGTAAACAATGATATAAAAATGAGCACTTTAGTTGTGTAAACGGAAAATAAAAGAGCATTGGAGTTGATAATTTTCATTGGAAAATAAAAATAGTTGATTGAAGTATGGATAAAAAGTGGTCATTTGTTACAAAAGAAAATTTAGGCAAAAATCTCCCGAAAAGGAGTGTAAGATATTATGGGCAGATAAAATGAATGTTTGAAAGAATCGCTCGCAATACCTTCCAAATCCCAAAAAAGCTCTCTCGTTTAGGGAGAAAGCTTTCTGCACAAGGATGAAAGGAACGATATTATTTTAAATCAGTTGTTTTAGTTTTACTGCCCATTCAATCAATTTATCAACGTCTTTCTTTTTAATCTCTGGGGATGTATTCATTTTTTCAAACGTTTTGACCAGCATTTTTTTTGTTTCTTCTACTTGTGCTTTGGGCTTATTTTTGACGAATAGAGTCGTTTCCTTTTCGGTGAGTATACCCTCTAGTTTCTCCGTTGAGTCAATGAGTTCAGTGCCTTTTGCCTTTGCTAATTTCTGGATGTCTGCCTTACCGATCTTGATTTCCCCGCTCAGAACTGCGTTTTTAAGGCTGCTGTCTAGCTTATCAAGTCCAGCGGCAAATTCGGCATCTCTTATAATAGTATTTCTGCCAACTTTATATTCTTTAGCCAACTTTTCGGAGGTTGAAAGGGAATTTTTGTCATAAGTCCCATTTTGGGAATTATGCTTTCTTCCGTCATTTTCATCATAAGTCCCACTCTGGGACTTATGGTCATTTCGGTCGTATTTCCCTTTTTCAGTTTTCTCCAAATTATACCTGAGACCCCTAAAATAGGAAGTTTGTTGAGGGGTAAGATTTCGACGGCCCAGCTGCAAATCAATCATGTAATCTTTTACCTCTTTCAAAGACGTAAAAGGCATTAACTGAACATTGAAACTAATATTTCGAGCGCTACAAATATGATAACGATTGTGCCCATCCACGAGTATATAGGCTGGAGCATTGGGGTTAAGGGAGGTATCATCGACTACGCCTTGGGTAGTTTCCCAGAGCAATAATGCGTCTTTGCATCCGTTTTTGATGATATTTTGTTCTAGCTGATTGAGTTCATCATCGGTAGGAGAGGGGATAAAACCGCGCAGCTCCTCCAAAATCTGAATGTTTTGCTTTATCTGCTCCGAAGTGATGTAACTGTTATTGAGTGCTTGTTTGGTTTTTTCGCCGATGGCGTTTTTGATGTTAAGCTTTGCCATGGGGATGTTATTTTACAATTTGCAGATAATCAATAAACTCGTTACAAAAATCACGGTAATTTTTCGCGGCCTCGGAGTTATCGGCAAATTTGGCAATGGGCCGTTGTAAAATTTGGGATTTCTGAAAATCAACTAGGTGTTTGATTTCCGTCTTAAAGACGCGAATCGATACGTTTTCCTTCACGTTTTCTTTGATACCGTCATGCACGCTGTTTTTCTTCACCATTGTAAACACAATGCCATCAACCTTCAATTCCGAGTTGAGGTTCGTCTTTACCTCCATAACGCGCTGTAGAAGCGAATTAAGGCCCTTTACGGCCGACATTTCGGGGAGTAGTGTAATCAAACAGCTGTTGGAAGCATTCATGGCCGAAATCGTTAGCTTATTTAGGGAAGGAGGGCAGTCAATTAGTACGTATTCAAATTCTGTAAGTAAAGGTTGAAGTTTGTTTTTTAGTCGCAAATCTCCTCCAACACTCAAAATAAGTTGAATCTCGGCATCGGCAAGCTCAATATCAGAGGGAGATAGATAAAGATTTTCAGATATTTCAATAATGGGTAGGGGTTGAGCGTGATTTAGCAGTGCATGTGCTACCTGAACTTCAGGATTTTCTACGCCAAGAATTTGACTGAGATTACCCTGAGGGTCTAGGTCGATAAGTAGGACTTTAAAACCTCTCTTAGCTAATGCTTCCCCCAAGGAGGAGGTGGTAGTTGTTTTGCCAACGCCTCCTTTGTGATTGATGATTGATATGACGCGGGCTTTTTCGTAGAGCGTAGACGAATAACCGTATTTGCTTAATACTGGAAAAAGGGCGGTTAAATGTTTTTCTGCTAGATTACGTGAACCCGTAAGTGCTTGAGCAATGGTTCCTTTAGGAATTCCCGCTTCTTTCTCCAATGCAGATACGGTGAGAGCTGGGTTATGCTTCAGGAAATTTTCAACTTCTTTCTGACTTATCATGCGATGGCTAAGTTTGTCATTCATTTTTTACAAATGTAGGCAAAAGTGTAATATTTAGTAAAAATATATTGACAAATCAATCAAGAAGATGCTAAATGTTTTTTTATTTACGACTTAAATCAGAAAGTGGAAGCGAAAAGGGTAGCAAAGAGATAAAACAAGAATAACTAATTTTTTAGTTGGCGCCAAAACCCTGTTTTTGAAAGGAGCGATTTTTGTTTTTTGTTTTGTTTTTTCTTGTCTGGTTTCTGTTTTTCCCTAGAAGAAAACTGCATTGATTTTGATTTGAAAATTGGTTAAATTTTTATTTAGAGATTGATGATTAAAATGTTGATGATTTAAGGGGGTTGTAACCATCTGATTTTGAGATTGTTACAGGGTCTAATTCTGTCAAAATGTAGTCTAATTCTGTCAAAATGTAGTC
>JAIXPV010000314.1 GCA_027486105.1 Runella sp.
TGAAGAAAGTGGTATATCTGAGTCCTAAACCGCAGGATTTTGATAAATCAGAGCAGGTCGTGGTGATAGGTCGGATGCAAAAAGACTATTTTGAATGCAACAAGATTTTGATGAAATGTCCTTCAAAATACACCAATGAAGCACCTGACTTTAAGGAAGCTACTGCAGAGAAAATATAATTCATAGACAAAAAATGGCAGTGGTTGAGATATACTGACTGGTGTTTTTTGTCCAACAACCCAACTCATGACTCTCGGAAATTTAGGACACCTTCTCGTAATCTTCTCCTTCGTAACGTCGTTGGTCGCTACGTATGCGTATTTACGAGCCACTCTTTTATCGCCAGATAACCTACAGGTAGAAACGTGGAAACGCTTCGCCAGAGGTGCTTTTTATATTCACGCTGCAGCCGTTATTGGAGTGTGCGTTACGCTGTATGTTATTATTTACGGTCATCATTTTGAGTATCATTATGCGTGGAGCCACTCATCTAGGGCGCTTCCTTGGTACTATATGCTGTCTTGCTTTTGGGAAGGCCAAGAAGGAAGCTTTATGCTCTGGATGTTTTGGCAGGCCATTTTAGGCGTAATTTTGATTCGTACCAATAAACTTTGGGAAGCCCCCATGATGACGGTTTATACATTGGTACAGGCTTTTTTAACGTCCATGATTCTGGGGGTTATTATCCCAGGATTGGATTTTAAAATAGGAAGCACACCCTTCTTGACGATTGCCGAAGCCAATCCCAATGCACCATTTTTACAACTCAATCCTGATTTTGTTCCTAAAGATGGAAACGGTCTTAATCCGTTGTTGCAAAATTATTGGATGGTGATTCACCCTCCGACTTTGTTTTTAGGATTTGCCCTTACCTTGGTCCCTTTTGCGTATTTGATGGCGGGCCTTTGGCGTAAGCAAGTGGTGGAATGGCTACGGCCTGCTTTGCCTTGGACCTTGCTGACGGGCGTGATTCTCGGAGTCGGTATTTTGATGGGTGGTTATTGGGCCTACGAGACGCTCAGCTTCAACAGCTATTGGAGTTGGGACCCCGTCGAGAATGCCGTATACGTGCCTTGGCTCATCGTGATTGCGGCCTTGCATACGATGATTATTGCCAAGAAAAATGCTACGGCGCTCAAGACTTCGGTCATCTTGATTATTGCGCAGTTTATTCTGATTCTTTACTCCACCTTCCTCACGCGTAGCGGGATTTTGGGCAATGCCTCCGTTCATTCATTTACCGATTTGGGCCTTTCGGGGCAGCTGCTACTGTATCTGTTTGCCTTTATTATTGTAGCAACAATATTGACCGTTCGGGTGTGGAAACTCATGCCTTCTGACAAAGACGAAGTATCAACCTACTCGCGTGAATTTTGGCTTTTTATGGGGGCTACGGTGTTGTGTTTGGCAAGTTTTCAGGTCATTATCCCTACTTCTATACCTGTTTGGAACAGCATTGTACAGGCTTTTGGCGGAGTTTCCAAATTGGCTCCTCCCACTGATGCTATCTCGTATTATACTAAGTTTCAGCTCTGGTTTTTTGCCGTCATTACCATCCTGTCGGGTATTGGCCAATATTTTTGGTGGAAGCGGGTGCAGAAAGGAAAAATGCAAGACTTGCTTACACCTGTATGGATTTCGCTGTTTATCAGCGCCTTACTTATTACATTTGGTGGTATCAATAAACTACCTTATATCGCTTTATTGACGGCAGCGGTGTTTGCTTTGGTCTCCAACATTACCATCATTTTCGGTGTTTTACGCGGTAGTTATCGGGTATCGGGTGGGTCTATTACCCACATTGGGGTGGCGCTGATGTTGATTGGAATTTTGTGGTCATCGGGTTATCAAAAAGTGGTGTCGCTAAATGCGTCGGGCTTACTGATTTCAAAAGATGATTTTTTTACGAAGGAAGATAACAAAGAAAATAAAGAAAACGTCCTCTTGTGGCTCGGTCAGCCGACCCGTATGGGCGATTATCTACTTACTTACCGGGGGCCTCGCATCGAAATTCGGGATGTACCCGAGTTTGTCCCTAACAGTTGGGTCGATGTGATTGAAGGTGATTTTCACGCGGTTTGTTTGCGTGACATTACAATCGGCGAAAAAACGTACCACAAAAAAGGCGATACGGTGGCGGTCTACGCCGAAAATGCGCATTACGAAGTGGAATACCGCGAGCCCAACGGCCGTATCGCAACGTTGTATCCACGGGTACAGTTTAACGAAAAAATGGGATTGGTGACCTCGCCCGACATTAAACGTGAGCTTAATAAAGACCTGTATTCTTACGTAACAGTAGGAAGTGACCCCAAGAAAGCGGAAGAGTGGTCGCCTACTGAAAACTTCCGGGTGGCGATGCAAGATACGTTTTTTGTCAACGATTTTGTGGCCGTGCTCGAAAGTGTAGGTCGTACCGATAAAGTAGAAGGAATAGCGCTTACACCCAACGATGTGGCCGTAAAAGCACAAATTAAAATATTGGATAAAGAGCGTGAATACTTCATTACGCCCACTTTTGCCATTAATCAAGAGCGTATGGTAATGCGCAAGCCAGAAGTAAACGAAGATTTGGGTTTACGTGTTCAGTTTATGGAGATTGACCCCAAAACAGGAACATTTAGTTTTGCCGTCAATTCCAAACAACGTGACTACATCGTAATGAAAGCCGTCGAAAAACCCCTCATCAATGTGTTATGGATTGGGACCATTGTCTTGGTTATTGGGTTTATGATGTCGACCATCCGGCGTTTTCGAGAGTTTCGGTTGGTGAGAGATAAGGGAGTGGAATTGGAGAAAGTTTAATCGAAGTATAAATAAAATCAAAAAAGCGGCTTTTTGGCCGCTTTTTTGATAGTGGTTAGATATTCATTAAAAATGGCAAATCTCCAACTTTCTTTAAGCTCTCCAAATCATCGGGTTTAGTGCATAAAAAGTCCCAAATAGCCTCCATTTCAGTACTATTGGTTGCGATTTTCGCACTGGTGGGGTTTTCACGTTTTAACGAAAAAGAAACCGATATTCCCGCCTTTGACAGTTTTAAGAAAACCATTATCTTTCAAAAGCATCAATTCGACATCAGCACCAATGAATCTGGGGCCGTCAGGGAGTTGGTTATCAAAGTAAGCCGCGACGACAAGCAGTTGATTCTTATCCGACAAAAAACAGACGGATGGGTGGTCAATGCTGAAGCGGCAGATTTGAATCGAAACGGTTCTCCTGAGATTTACGTTTATTCCAGTACGTACGGTAGTGGCTCATTTGGCAAAATTTACGCCTTTGAATTTCTCCCTACTTCGTTTGACGCTATTCGTACCGAGCCGCTTTTGCCGATGTTGGCCGAAGGCTACATGGGGCACGATTCGTTCAAAATTGAAAACGGGCAATTGGTACGGGAGTTTCCCATTTATCGCGCTGGCGATACCAACGCGCGCCCCACGGGAGGTACGCGCAAAATTTGGTATGACTTGCGGGAAATTGAGAAAAAACTGGTGCTGAAA
>JAIXPV010000765.1 GCA_027486105.1 Runella sp.
AGCACGTCCATACATGGGCGACGAGTCAATTAGCCTCCCCCCTTTTTCAATCATCAAGGTCAGGACTTCGGTGAGCTGGCGGCGTTCCTCATTCGACAATCCCACGTCAAATTGTTGCCAAGTACCCAACCCTACGATGGGCAAAAGCTCTCCCGACGATGGTATTTTTCTTTTAATCATGTTTTGTTCTTTGCTTAAAAACCGAAAAGAAGGTAACAACCACATTCCTGTGCTAAAAACCCCCAGGGTGTTGAGCACGGCACGTCTTGATTTGTCTACAGAATCCATCGTATTGCGTTTATGAATGAATGATTGTTCTGCACTTTTTTCGCTCTAAATTCGCACTTTACGGCGACTATTTCAAGCCCTTAACATTCTCTGTCATTTCGGACTAAAAAAACAACAGTTCAGGGAGATGTCCATTTTTTGTGTCAAGCGTATTTAAGAATTTTGAGAAGAAAACACCGTTAAACCTCATGAAACCACTACGCCACTTAACGCTTGCCATACTGTTGATGGGACAGGTTTTCGTCGCCGCCCGCGCCCAAAAACCAATTCAAAACCTCATTGATACTGAGAAACAATTTGCGGCTTTTACGTCAACCCACTCAATTAAAGAAGGTTTCCTCAGGTTTCTTGACAGCACAGGCGTGGTGTTTAACCAAGGAAAGGTGATCAACGGGATAGACTTTTACCAAAAAGCCCCGGCCCAATCACCCATCTTGTTTTGGGAGCCTTCGTTTTCGGTCATCAGCTCCTCTGGCGATCTGGGAGTCAATACAGGGCCATATACCGTCAGGGCAACCCCCAAAGATTCGGTCATCGCACGCGGCAATTTTTCTTCGATTTGGCAGAAAAATAACGCGGGCGAATTTAAACTTTTGATAGATTTGGGGAATTCATATACCGAAACGCACGCGCCAGTGTTGAAGGTAAACGAAATAACCCTGCCACAATCCTTTTCCAATGCAAACTACCACGAAATAATGGCTCTGGAAGAAGCTATCAATCAAGCGATTACTTCTCAAGGATGGCATAGTCTTTCGCCCTATGTACATCCTTCTGCGCATTTCAATTTATCTGGAAAAAGCCCCGTTATTGCCCAAAAACGAGTGTTGGAAGAACTTTCAAGATTGTCGAACCAAGCCACGTTAAAGGCATTAAGTGGCGGACTCTCAAAGGCAGGCGATTTTGCTTACGTGTACGGAATTGTAACCCATTCAAATAAAACCAGCAGTTATTTACGGGTATGGATAAAAGATAAAAATGACTGGAAATTGATACTATTAACCCTCGATTAAATCACTTTTTTGGGCATAGGCAAGGCAAAACATTCTCAATGACAAAACTCAATGATAAATGGCTCAGAATCATTGGTGTACCCATCATTACGTTGGTGGCACTGGTGATTTACCACGAAGGAAATGCTTTTCACCGGTTTGACCTTCATTCCGAAATCATCCATTCGGTTTTTGCCATTATCGTGCTTTGGGAGTTAAATCGACTCGTTATTATCAAGTCTAGAAATAAGTATCCTGGCCTCAAACTTACCCGTACTCGAATTGCCTTTTTGTTGTTTTGGACGTTTATCATTACCATCGGTATTCGATTTACATTCTCTCTGTTTTACAGTACGACCAAGTTTTGGGGATATCATTTTACCCCACAACGGTATATTTTCAACATTATTTTTGGACTGGTGATGCTATTACCGATTTTGGCCATTTATGAAGCAATTTATTTATACAAGCAATGGTGGAAGACCTACTATGAAGCGGAGCGCCTCAAAAAAGAGAACCTGCAAACGCAGTTGGATTCGCTTAAATCCCAAATTCAGCCCCATTTTTTGTTTAATAACCTGAGTACCTTATCGTCGTTGGTGGCCGAAGACCCCAAAAAAGCGGAGCGGTTTATCGAAGAATTGTCGTCGGTGTATCGGTATTTATTACAAAACAACGACCAACCGCTCACCACGCTCGAAAACGAGCTAAAATTCATTGATGCCTATTTTCATTTACTCCAAACGCGTTTTGGCAATGGGCTCCGGTTGATAAAAGACATACCAACCACTAAGTTATCTTATTTGATTCCGCCGCTTACGTTACAATTACTGGTCGAAAATGCCGTAAAGCACAATACCATTTTGAGTCATCAACCCCTAAAAATCACTATTTACGCCGACGATTCCAATGACTTATTCGTTGTCAACAACTTACAGGTCAAATCTAAAAGTCTCCCTTCTGATAAAACGGGGTTAGCCAATATTTCATCCAAGTATAGCCTGCTCGGCCAACCCCACGTAGTGGTTCGTCAAACAGAACATATTTTTCAGGTAAAAGTCCCACTCATCAACCCTTTAAACCCCTCTGTGTCACACGGAGGCTCATAACATGAATATTTTAATTGTAGAAGACGAAGAATTAACCGCCAGAAAATTGCAGCGACTCGTGCTGGAAGTTGAACCCACCGCCGTTATTTTGGCCATTCTGACCAGCATCGAAGATACCATAGCTTGGCTTAAGGCGCATGTCGCGCCCGATTTAATCCTGCTGGATATTGAATTGGCCGACGGTCAAAGTTTTGAAATTTTTAATCACGTAACCGTTCAAAGTCCCGTTATTTTTACCACCGCCTACGACGAATTTGCCCTTAAAGCCTTCAAAGTCAACAGCATAGACTACCTACTCAAACCCATCAAGGCCGAAGAGCTGACCCGCGCGTTGAACAAACTGAGCTATCTCAAAGAAACTTTTTTGAAGGAACCGAGCGAAATTCAGCGCTCCATCAAAAAACTGCTTTCTAACATGACCCCGACGCCCGTGTATCGGGAGCGGTTTTTGATCAAACAGGGTCAGAAAATGTTCTCCCTCACCACCAAAGAAATCGCCTATTTCTACACCCGAAACAAAATGAGCTTTGCTAAATCGCTTGATGGGCGCGACTATCTGGTGGATTATACGTTGGATGAAATTTTTGGAGAATTGAACCCTCGTCATTTTTTTCGGCTAAATCGCCAAATCATCGCTTCTGCCAATGCCATCGAAAAAGTGCATTTGTACTTCAACAGCAAACTTAAAATCCAATTGACGCCCGTATTTGACGAAGAAGTGATTGTAGGCCGGGAAAAAGCCAGCGATTTTAAAACTTGGCTCGGCGAATAGTTAAAAAAACACAGCCGAAGCGAGTGCCTCGGCTGTGTCGACTCAATCATTGATTATTCAAACCCACCAATAATATATACTCTAAAATGAGTTTGGTATCAGGAATTAAGTTTAAGATCGAATAGTTTGTTGATATAGACCACTTTACTCTCTCCAATCCAGCGACACCATTTACTCAGATTATTCTTCTTTAAGCACTGCCCCACGGCAGCTTGATAGTTAATTAACTGCCTGCAAACGAGCCAGCTTTGAAAAAGATTGCTCTTTATACTTACCTGACAAAGTAAGGGCAACAATCGAACCTGCCCTAGGAGCGGCTACACCAAACTCAGCCCAAGTCTTGGTTACCGAGGCCCGGCCCTTGGCATCGGTTGTCAAATCGGCAATTTTCACACCCGCACGTGTCGTAAGCGACAACACAAGGCCAGTTACTGGAATAGAATCTATTCCTTTTTTATAGTCAAGGATATTAGTTTTATCTAATTCAAGGATTCGAACACTGACGGTAGCCGTACCCGTTGCTTTTGAGGTAACGGTCGGCTCGGTGGTAAAACCGCCGCCATCTCCGATGGCATTATCAAACACCAACAGTACAGGTGCAACCACGCGGTCTACAAATGGATCATCCACTTTACAAGAGGCGGCGGCTAAGGCCACGGCAACAAAAAGGAATATTTTTGCAGTCTTCATAATTTCATTAGGTTTTAGTGTTGGTTGATTAAGTGCAAAAGCAACAATGGTAAATCGGTCAATGGCCAATTAAATATTTAGGCTTTTGAAAACTTCATAATTGATTTTCCAATCAGGTTGGGAACTACGCCGATACCCATAAAAATGAGTCCGGTGATAATTAGCGTAGGCAAATCGGCAAAAAATGTACCTGCAGATAAGATCCCTAGAATTAGTAATGTTGAAAAAGGCAATGAAAAAGCCAGAACCAATACGGCTAGTTCGGCATCAAACGTGCGACGTTCCTTAGGTAACCCAGAGGCCTCTTCACGTAAATTAAAAGCTGAGATGTGCGCAAAAGGCCAAAAGCTGGCTGAACTCAGCGGAATAGCTACCGCCAACAGCACCATTGTGGGTTCTTTTATGCCCAAGACAGCAATAACAGCGGCACTAAATAACATGGTGATACCCGCTCTAAACATCAGCATTGAGCTAATCAGTCTTTTCTTTTTTTGTTTCAACTGAACCGCCAATCCGATGAATATCAGCACCAATGGTGTCATCATTGCACTGGTTTTGTCAAACATATCGGCAATAATGACGGGCAATGATTTAAAACTCACGCCAAAACTCAACAAAATAAGGGCCGAGGCAATAATGATGTTGATGGGTTCTTTGGCCAAATTGACCAAAAGTGCTTTGATTTTGTCGCCGATGTTGCTCTCTTCTGTTTTAGCATTTTTGAGAAACATATTCAGGGCAATTACGTACAAAAATATCAAGACAAAGAACTTGTTTCCAACATCGCCCAACGCCGCCATTGCCACACTTTCTTGACCCAAAAACTCCGCAATGAACGGAAAGCAAGACAACCCCGGGGCCAACGAAGGAAGCAACATAATGAGCGTACGGCCCGTAGAGCTGTTTTTTTCTACGCCAAAGAATGCTAAAGCAACGGGCGTGATAAAATACATAAAAAAGTTAAAGACCAACGTCAATGCAGGAACGATAATCAACTTAGAATCAACGTTTACCTTCATTAACGCAATAAAAATGGTGGAAGGAAGAGCTACCGAAAGTACCATTTCCTTGATTCCGTCGGTTTGTTGCTTGTTTTTGAATTTGGAACGCAGAATCAAACCCAAAACAATCAATAACAATAAAGTAAATGCTTTTTGTAGAGCGTCACTCATAATTTCAGGGAGTAGTGAGGAGTTGGTAGTGAGGAGTCAGTAGTGGATTACTGACTCCTGCCTACTCGCTCCTGATTAACTAATTGCTTCTAATGCGCTGACGAACTGCTTAATTTCGTCCATTGTACCCATACTTACGCGGCACCAAGGTTTTCCCTGTATTTCATAACCGCGAACCATGATTCCTTTCGCCATCATTTTCTGGAGCATTTCTTTGCCTGGCATATTGATGGGAAAAATCACGAAGTTAGTGTAAGAAGTTACGTACTTATACCCCATACGGTCGAGGTTTTTGCAGAGGTACGTTTTTACTTCATGGTTGAGCTTGCGGGTAGTATCCTGAAACTCATTATCGTCCATACTCGCTACGGCAGCAGCAATGGAGGTTTGAGTAATACCCATTCCGCCCCGTGTGATTTTCTGGATATTATCAAGCGTAGAGGGCAATGCTGCGATGTATCCAACGCGCAAACCTGCCATACCCATGATTTTTGAGAAAGTACGGGCAATGATGACGTTTTTCTTCTGGCTAAGCAACGATACCATGCTTTGCGTATCGGCACCTACGGCTAGTTCAAGGTAGGCTTCGTCCACAAAAATGGGTACTCTGTCGGCCACTCGTGAACAGAAATCCAACAATTCTTTGCCCGACGTGATACTTCCCATTGGGTTGTTAGGATTACAGATATAGACAAGCTTGGTGTCTTTGTCGATGGCTGCTTCCATGGCTTTTAGGTCATGCGACCAGTCGCCTTTGCAAGGAACAGCTTTCCATGAGGCCCCTGTGGCTTCGGCTACTTTCACCAATGACATATAGGTTGGGTCGGCCGAAACGACGTTTCCACCTTTAGCAAACAATACAAGGGCTACCTTCTCCAACAAATCAGATGAACCAGGGCCCATCATGATGTGGTCAGGGGTTACGCCTTCTTTCTTCGCGATTTTGGCTACTAGGTTTTCCAACTCTTTCCACGAATAACGGCTTCCCGTTGCCACTGACTCCGCTACGGCTTTGCGAGCGCTCATTGGCGGGCCATAAGGGTTCTCGTTGGCATTGATACGAATCATGGTGGGAGGAGTCTTTGGAGGGTTTTCCAAGAATGTCTCTCGCAATAAGGGACTGTGAAAAATATTACCATTGGCATCAACACGTGAAGGAACATTGGCAAATGCACCGATAGCGGGCATGGCGGCAATCCCTCCGAGGGTCATAAAACCTGATTTTAATAGACTGCGGCGGTCAATTTTCTGGCTCATTGGTTTGAATGTTTGTTTGTATTTGTTAAAGAATTAGATATCAGTGTGAAATTACAATTATTTCTCTGCCCACCAAAGCTTCGTTTTCATGTTGTCGGCACCACCATTGAGGGCGATTCCTTTGTCTAAACTTGCCTTGTTGAGGGAGTACTCGCTTCCAGGATACGGTAGACGGGTAGGCAATACGCCATCGTTTTCAAATACGGCACGTGGGTCTTTGGCAGGCAATACTGGAAAACCCGTACGACGGTATTCTGTCCATGCCTCAATGCCCACACCATAAAGTGCTAACCATTTCTGTTCCAACACTTTCTCACGGGTTACTTCGCCCACCGTTGCAAAATAGGTGGCGGGTACAGTAAGCCCGTACTGCTCAAAAGAAGCGGTAATGCCTGCCTCAAAATAACCTTTGGCGGTACCCGTAGTGATGTCGCCGTCGAGTACTGCTTCGGCCAAGATAAGGTTCACTTCAGAAGCCGTCATGAGTACGCTTGGAGCATCAATGCGGGTAAAGGCTGTTCCCACCCCCGAGCTTGTGGCTAAGTAGGTAGTGGCAATGGCATCAGGTAAGCCGTTGGCGTGGCCTACGTACTTGCCGCCTACGGGCGTTGCGTATACTGTGATACGGGTATCGTTCAGGCTGTTCATTTTATCGGCCAAGGTACTGCTAATGTTCCAGTCGGTACGACTTTCTTGAATCAATACTTGGTGCCATTCGTTGTTGCTTGGTAAGACAGAAGTGCTGCGCAAAACGGTATTATCAGCATTGGCTGTGATGATAGGGTATTTCACGGGGTCGCTCAAAATCTCCCGCATAATAGCCCGCGACTCTGCTGGTTTTTTGGCAGCCTGACGGTTGGCCAAACGCAATCTCAATGAGTTAGCAAAGCGCTTCCAACGCATGATGTTTCCGTTGTGGACAATGTCGCCAAGGATAGCAGGACCAGCGGGGTTCAATTTTTTTTTTTTTTTTTTTAAGTCATTCAACAGACCTTCATATACTTTTTCCTGTGAGTCGTAGGCAGGCGAATAGTTAGGTTCTGCCGATGTTCCTTTCAATGCCTCGTTGTAAGGGATTGCGCCCCACATATCGGTCATGACCGAAAACAACCACGAACGCATCACCAGCGCCACCCCTTCATAGTTAGCGTTAGGGGTTGTTCCTTCGGGACCAGACTCTGTAATGATACGCTGAAAATTTACCAAGCCATCATTGAAGAAGCCCTGCCAGTTGTTGTTTTGCATCGCAGGAGAAATACCGTAGTTATCTCCTTCATTTGAGTAAATATTGCGCGACAGATACTGCATCCAGAGCATGGCTCCGTCGAGGTTTAGACGCTCAAAACGCGTCCTTCCTCCCCAATAACGGTCAATGGAGCGCTCAAGGGCATAAGGCAACAAGTATTGGGCGCTGATTTTGGTGGGGTTGTTTGGGTCCACGTTCATCTCATCGAACTCACTCGTACACGAGGTGGCCGTAAAAATCAATGCCAAAGAAAGGAGTATGTATTTTTTCATAGTATAAGTCTTTTTGATTAAACCTTGATAAGCATTAAGGCAAAGCCCGTAAGGTTTTGCCTTAACGTATGCTAGAATCCAAAAGTCAAGTTAAATCCTAAACTGCGAGAGTTGGGCAACTCCCCATAAGCGAATCCCTGGCGGTTTCCACCAAAACGGTCTACTTCAGGATCAATGTGGGTGTGGTTGCTGAACAAAATCGCCAAGTTGCGGCCCACCACCGAGAATTTCACGGTACGAATCATGTATTTTTTCAACAATGCCTCAGGAATGCTGTATCCAAGCGTCATTTCGCGCAGTTTTACGTAGCTTCCGTCGTAGATAACAGCTTCGTGATAGCGGCGTGGGTTGTTATATCCATACAATTGGTTGGCAGCTACGATGATGTCGTTTGGCGCATACACAGCTGAACCATCGGGGTTTGTGCTTACTACTTTCACGCCTTTTCCGATGATACCTTCTTCACGACCCACGGCCGTTTCTTCGTACTGACCCGTCCAGCGGGCTGTGCCCGTACCTTCATCGAAGAAGTCGCCGCCAATGCGTACATCTACCAAAGCTGAGAGTGAAACACCTTTATAAGTGAAGGTGTTGCTCAAACCACCCGTCCATTTAGGTTGAATGTTACCCAAAATACGTGGGGTAGTGGATACAACTGGTAATCCATTGCTATAGATAATCTGACCATCGGGGCTGCGTTCAAACCCAATACCAAATAAGGTTCCATAAGCCTCTCCTACCCGTGCCTCGGAGTTAAGACCGCGCTGCTGGTGCAAAATCAAAGTGGATAATCCGTCGGCCAAGGCAATTACTTTGTTTCGGTTACGGGCATAATTGACCGCTACGTCCCATGTGAAGCCGTTAGCCGCTTTGAAAGGAGTACCGCTCAATACAATTTCCAATCCTTTGTTTTCAATTTCTCCCGCGTTAAGAATACGGTTGTTGTATCCACTTGCTTTTGAAATTTCTACCCCGAGAATTTGGTTGCGTGAGGTTTGGTTGTAATAAGTAAGGTCTAAACCAACTTTGCCGCGCAAAAAGCGCAAATCCATCCCAAATTCAATACCTGTCGTGATTTCAGGCTTCAAGCCCGAGTTAGGAATCGTGACGTTTTCGAAATACTGTGGGGTAGAACCGTTCCAAGCACCACCCGAACGATACACCTGATTCAACTGGTAAGGACGGGCATCGTTTCCAACCTGCGCCCAGCTAGCACGTACTTTACCAAATGTCAGAATAGAACTCTGGATATTAAGCAAGTCTGTGAAAACCGCACTAACCGAAGCCGAAGGATAGAAATAAGAACGAGCATCAGCTGGCAACGTACTTGACCAGTCATTACGGGCTGTCAAATCCAAAAATAATGCATTGCGCCAGCCAACCTGGAATGTTCCGAAAAGCGACTGCATTTCGGTTTTTTCGATCCGGCTTTCTACGGTGTTAAGACTAGGTACAGAGTTTGAAAGGTTGTATAAACCATCAACAACTAATTCACCTACCCGTGTAAAGTTGCGCTTGTAGTAATTTTGACGGAGAATTCCTCCGAATTGTGAAGTAATTGAGAAATCTTTTGCAACCGTTTTATTGAACGTTAAGATTGCATCTGAGTTGGTTTCCTGCGCCCGCAATACTTCTTCTGAATATTGGCCCGGCGTACGGTTTCCGTTACGAACACGTTCAAAGTTGATAATATTGATACGAGTATCTGACCAATAATCCGTTCCTGAACGTGCCATCAGGCTTAAATAAGGAGTAATTTTATAGTTTAACGCAATGTTACCCACCAAACGATCTTTTGTATTGCCCAAGGGCAACTTATCGTTTATGTAGAAAGGATTCGTAAAGAATGTATGCTGCCAGTTTGGCGGATCACTATCTGGCAAACGCCCAGGAAGCGCGCGTTGAATGTGCGTAGCGGTATAATCTTCGTAGTTTTTGTGCTGCTCCCACGATACATGGCGGTGCGACCAAATAAACTGCTGGCCTTCTTGATACCCACGGTTTTTAGAGCCCGATTTGATGTATTCCGCCGAAAGTGTTACATTAAGTTTTGGGGTAAAATTATATCCTGTATTGAGTTTGAAGTTGTTACGGTAAAAATCGTTGCTACGCATTATACCTTCCTGACCCATACGACCAATTGAAAGGCGGAAATTACCTTTGTCGTTGCCGCCCGACAGCGCTACGTTGTTGGTACGAGTCTGACCTGTTTCCCAGTATTCTTCCCAGTTGTTGGGTTGAGGCGTAAGTGGGGCCACTTGGGTACCCGACCACCAATGACGAACCAACCGGCCATCTAAAGGTGCCCCCCAGCTTTCGTCCGTTCCATCCGTACCAAACAAAGGCGCTGTAGGACCGTATGCCGCGCGGTACTGAGGGATGGCATCGCCCGTGATGGCACCCGACCAACCGTCTGAATACCAAGTCCGGTAGCCATTACCCCCACCGTACATGTCTTGAAAATCAGGCTTTACCAAAGGACGTTCGAACGTAATATTGGAGTTTACTTCAACGCCAATGCCTTTGGTTCCAGCTCCGTTTTTTTTTTTTTTTTAAATCACCCCGTTGGCCGCCCGTGAGCCGTATAGTGCTGCAGCGTTGGGTCCTTTCAATACGCTGATGTCTTTGATGTTATCAGGACTCACTTCCGACAGCCCCCCACCAAATTGCTTCTCACCGCTGGTCATTGAGCTAGACGTACTTTGGTCGATGGGTACCCCGTCAATCACCACCAAGGGTTGGTTATTTCCTGATACTGAAGACGCGCCCCGAATCTGCACCGTTGAACCACTACCTGGCCCACCGTTACTCTGAACACGTACACCAGCTACCCGACCCGCCAAGTTGTTGACCACGTTGTTGGAGCGTGCTTCAACAATTTGAGAGCCTTTTACTTCCTGTACCGTGTATCCTAAGGCTTTCTTTTCTTTTTCAATACCAAAAGCAGTAACTACCACTTCCTGAAGGGCTTTTACATCAGGCAACATTTCGATTGTTAAGGTTGAGCGAGCGCCCACGGGTACTTCTTGTATTCCATAACCTATGAAACTGAATACCAAGACAGCATTGTCGTCAGGAACCGCTATCTTAAACGTACCTGTTCCATCCGTTGCAACACCCGTCCGTGAACCTTTGAGAAGAACGTTTACCCCGGGTAAAACACCTTCATCTTTGGAAGTTACTGTACCTGTGACCATCCGCTGGGCATATCCTGCCCAGCTTATTGCCAACAGAGCAGAAAATAGTAGAAGTCTTTTCATCTGGTAATAGTTTTGGTTGATTAGTGTTAGTAATAATTGCACTTCACGCTACGCACCGACCGTACCGAATTTGCCGGTACAGGCCGCATAAGCACCCACAATCGTTACAGTCGGGCAAGCGTGGCCAAGCAAGAGGGCATTCCCTCCTTTATCGTTTTTGAAATCAATAACAGCTAGTTGATGTGCAGTTACGTTTCTTTTAATTATGACAGTTTTTTAAATAGTGTTTAG
>JAIXPV010000157.1 GCA_027486105.1 Runella sp.
AGCAATAACTTGCCGAAACATTATTATTTGCATAAACCCAACGGCTCGCCCTCTACAAAGTCGGAGGGAGTAGCACCGACGGGAGCGCTGCCTGTTTCCATTGATTTTCCGTTGTGGAAGCAAAAGCCAGAGAAGCAATTTTCGGTGCTGTTGTTCAGCGACACGCAAACGAGGGGCCTGACGGAGGTCAATTACGTAACACACGACGCGGTCGAAGAATGCATCGGAACCAAGGCGCGTTTTGGCATTTCATTGGGCGATATTGTGGCCGATGACCCCAACCTTTTTGCGGAAATCAACGGCAGCATCGGGCAAATCGGTGTGCCTTGGTACAACATTTTCGGCAACCATGATTTTAACCGTGGGGCTTCCGATGACCAGTTCAGTGATGAAACATTTGAGCGTTATTATGGCCCAAGCACCTACGCTTTTGAAGAAGGCCAAGTGGCTTTTATCGGTCTCAAAAACGTGTATTTTGGCCCCGACGGGAAGTACAAAGGCCATTTTACGGAAGCGCAGATTACGTTTGTTAAAAACTACCTTACCCACGTTCCCGACAACAAATTGGTTGTTTTGTTGATGCACATTCCGATTGTGATTTGTGATAACCGCAAGGAAATCTTTCAGCTGATCGAAAAGCGCCCACACGCGTTTTCGACGTCGGGACATACACACACCATGATTAACTTTTGGGTGGATGAAAAATACGGCTGGACCCGCCCAACGCCGCATCATCATTTTGTCAATGCCACGATTTCGGGAAGTTGGTGGTGCGGGCTGAAAGATGAAACGGGGATTCCGCACGCCACAATGAACGACGGGACGCCCAACGGCTATTCTATTTTGACGTTTGACGGCAACAAATATTCCATACGCTTCAAAGCAGCTCGTCGGCCCAACGACTATCAAATGAATATTTATTGGCCCGATGAGCTTACCAAGGCGGAGCTAGATACTACGCAGTTGCGCGTCAATGTTTTTGCTGGCTCGGCTCGCTCCAAGGTAGAGTTTCAATTGGCGGGTCAAACGAATTGGACGCCTTTGGCGCTCACTCCCCAACGTGACCCTGGAAATATGCTTATGTTTCACCAAAGTGCCTATTTGGAAGCAACCGTCAACGATACCAAACTAGACAAAATCTTTGGCTGGAGTATGGATAAGCCCAGTGTGTCAACGCACATTTGGCAGGGGAAGTTACCCAAAGATTTACCACTTGGAACGCACCGACTCACCGTTCGTACAACCGATATCTTCGGTAAAACCTACACTTCGCACCGGATTTTTAGGGTACGATAAAAAATAGAAAAGAGGGAATTCCGTAGAATCCCCCCTTTTCTATGAACCATCGCTAGCGACTTGGGCTATCATTAGGTCGTTTTTGCTCTTCGCGAAGCTCACGATCAGCATCGCTTTCGCCGCTACGCTGTTGGTGTTGTTGACTTTGGTCGCGCTGTTGGGTCTGGCCTCCTTGTTGTCTTTGCTCCTGCTGTTTAGTGCCAGAGTCCTGACGTTGGGTTTGGCCTTGCCCCTGTTGCGACTTGTTGCCTTGTTGTTGAGGGTTGTTGCGTTGCTCAGAATCTCGGTTCTGATTTCCGCCTTTTTGGTTGTTTTCCATTTTAACGAAAAGATGGTTTGTTAAAAAAATGGTTTTTGATTTTAACAAAGAGAAAGATTGTTTTCCATGGGTAAGACATTCCGCTCTTCCATTTCTGCTTTCTTTCTCTTTGCTCATTTTCAGAGATTATCTCTCTGGCTCTATTTACCAAAATAACCATACCATGCCCATTTGGTGGGTTTTAGGCTTCTTTTCGAGGTGAAAGTTTCACAGTGTGGGGCTATTCTTGGCCAATAATGGGGTATTAATTGTGTTTAAGAAGTTATTTATTATATTTTTTTAATAAATGGAGCGGTATTTGGGGTGAGCTGTGTAGCCGTTAATTGTTATCTCCTGAAATCAGTGTTACTCTAAGTTTCTTTTTTTGATTTCGTCGTTGATGGATTTTTGTTCTGACGTAATGACCGAGTTGCCAATAATAAAAAAAAGAAGAAATGGAATCAATGGTTTGTAATAAAAAGTGCCTTTTCCACCAGTGGCGGCGTCTTTGCCAACGGAATAACCAAACATCACACACAGTATCAACAAGGCGACGATGCCCGTAGCTACGATAAACGTATGGATGTTTTTCAATAATTGCTTTCGCTTGAGTAACTCAATATCGGTGAGAGCGGCTACTTTTTCTGGTTTCATTTTTTAAGTATTTGTATGAACAAATTATAAATTTAGTTGTTCTGTTCCCTTCTTTTGATCTCTTTATCCAAGTTTTGGATACTGATGAATAAAGGTAATAATGTTCCAATCACCCCCAGGGTACCAAGTTGTCCCCAATTTTTAGTTGTGATGGCTACATACACAATAAAAATGATAGCTACAGTCATAAGACCTGCCACTATCGCGGTTATTTTTTGGTATTTCGCTTTGGTCGCTTTGAGTTCTTCGAGACTCTTGTTTTCGAATGAGTTGTCTTTTTTCATTTGATTGAGGTTATTGTTGATAAGGGGTTTTAACGATTTTTTAGTTGAATCACCGTCGAAAGCATAGCTAGCAGCTTTTGGCGCACTCACCGTGTTACAAACACTATGATTATTTTTAGTTCGGGGTGGCCTTCGGAACACCCCGAACAACGAGGGTTATCTGGCGTAACCTTCACGCAAAATCAACCTTTACTAACCGAGTAATCTCGCTCTGTACTCAACAGATGAACGCTTTAAATACCTCATTGCGATAGTTTTACGAAAGTAAAAAACAAAAAAAGCAAAAGCAATCAGGCTACCCCAATTGCTTTTGCCTCCTACAAAAAAACTTTACTTCTTCTTTTCTTTCCGGGCTTTATATTCCTTAAAGCGGTTTTCGTATTCCTTGATTTGCTCGGGCGTGAATCGGTTGAGGTAGGTTTCGGGTAGGGCCAGTCGCTCGTGTGCCAAGGTCGGGGCTTTGTCGATGAGCGTATTGCGGCCGTTGGCACTTTTGGTCAAATCAAACACATCATACAGCTCACCCGTCACGGTGTACGACTTATACGAAAGTTTGTTGCCATCTACCGTAATAATCTGGTACAACTGCGTGTTGGAACCCGCCCGGTCCATCCAATCTTGCAAGCCAATCGTGTACATTTTGGGCCCGCTGACCGATACCACATAAATGGGCCCGTCGGGGAATTTGCGGGTTTTGCCCAGCGGCATGTTTAGGCCACGTCCGTAGGTGTGGTCATGCCCCTGCAAGACCAAATCGACGTTGTATTTTTTGTAAATCGGCTCCATCTTCAGGCGCCATTCGTCGTTGTTGCGTCCGTTGGCGGTCGAATAAATGGGGTGATGGTGTACGGCAACAGTCCATTTATTGGGGTTGTTGCTCAACACGCCCACGAGCCATTTGGCCTGCGCATCCATCACGGTCGAGTCCAACAAAGCACCTTGCGAGTCCAAAGAAATAAAACGAACACCTTGATAATCAATATAGTATGCAGTCTCTTTGAGTTTGTCGGGACCATTTTCGGGCAGCACAAACGACGGACGCCAGTGCATCGACACGCGCGCCTTGCCGGTGGCATCTTTAAAATATTCGTGGTTGCCGGGCGTAGCCAGCGTAGGCACCATGCCCGTAATCCAGCCACCCGCTTCAAACCACTCCCCCCATTGCCAGTCGGCGTTGGAAGTGGTAATCAAGTCCCCTGCGTGAATCATTAAGTTAACAGAGGGCATCGTCGAATACGCACCCCGAATAGCCCGCGACCACAGCGACCGAATGTCGTTTTGGGCATCACCAAAGTAAAGAAACGAAAACGGGGCGGGTTGGTCTTTAGCGGTTTTAAAATGAAACCATTCGCTCCATTCGTCACCCGCACCTACGCGGTAGCTGTATTTGGTGTCGGGTTTGAGGTCTTTGAAGTGGACAGAATGGTATAAAATCTGTTTGCCTTCAATGAGTACTTTTTCGGTAACTGCTGGAACAATGGTGGCTTTTTTGACAAAATCAGGACTCGCATCGGCTTCATGAATGGCTCCAACAGCTCCTACCACCGATGAGTCGGTGCGCCAATTGACGGATTGAGAAGTGGCGGGGTTGCCTTGCCAGCCCAAAATAAGGCGGTCGGGAAAACGCGTAGGCGTGTAAGGCTTATGAGTTTGGGCCTTGCCAACAAAAGCAATCAGTCCGCAGGCAAGCAAAAAACTAAGAGAAAGACTTTTCATAGAGGTTGGGCAGTAAAAATGTGAGGGGACGAAATCGTATGGATTAAAAAGTCAAACTTACTTTATAGGCCGCTGATTTTATAATTTCGTTTGTTATCAAATGCTTAATTCACAAATTAGATGTTCTTGGACGAAAAAAATGTGCATTAAGGCCCAACTTGGAATGGGCCAAACACCCTTACAATGAATGGTGGGTTAGTGATGCGTAATTTGGTCCATAATAGCATTGGCTCGAGCGCCCGTTTCGCCCGTACTTGGGCATTGACCTTCACCGCGCAATTGCTGCACAATGGTCTCAATCAAAGGCTGTTGTACGTGCTCAGGATAAGCAATTAAGTATTCTTCGGTGCCATCGGCGGTTTCTACTTTGATAGTAAACCGTTCGAAAAAAGAAAACGTGATTTTTCCTTTAGAACCGATGAGTTGAGACTCGTCGAGGCGTTGCTCTGGGTTGAGTGTATAGCACCAGCTTCCTGTGCCCAACACCCCCGATTCAAACTCAAAAGTGGCAACAGTGACGTCGTCGGCTTCGTATAATCTAGCCTGATTCCGAGAAATACCCTGCGCTAACTTAATGGGGCCGAGTACGTATTCCAGAAAATCAAACTGGTGAGAAGCTAAGTCATGAAAGTGCCCACCGCCCGAAACAGCGGGGTCTACGCGCCAGCGTGGGCGCGCGTCTTCGCCTATTTCTTCGGCGTAGGGATTATAGTGGATTTGCACCGTTACCAACCGAATGTCACCGATAACTTTTTGGTCGATGAGTTCTTTAAGTTTTACAAAATAAGGCAAAGTACGCCGGTAGTATGCCACAAAAAGCGGCACGCCCGTTTCACGGCTGACCTGATTCATGGCTTCGCATTCGGCGGCATTGCGTGCCATGGGTTTTTCCACGTACACAGCTTTGCCCGCTTTCATGGCGCGGGTGGCGTAGTCAAGGTGCACGTCGGGTGGCGTAGCGATGTAGATGGCGTTGACCTCGGGGTCGTTGATTAGCTCATCAACGTTGGTGTACCACTTAGGAACGCCGTGGCGTTGGGCGTAGTCGGCGGCTTTTTCGGCGCTACGGCCCATGACGGCCACCAACGACGAGTTAGGTGTTTTGCTAAATGCTGGGCCACTCTTTTTTTCGGTTACGTTGCCGCAGCCAATCATCCCCCATTTGATTTGTTCCATTTTTTTATGCTCCATTCTGTTTAAACTTCAAAGATTCCTTGCCAACTACATAAAGGTCAAAAAAAGGGAAGATTACCAGTTCGGACAGTTGTTTTTATGCATTTGCAAATTCCTAGACCGTCAGGGAGGGGACAGTATCAGTGTTTGGGGTATCTCCTGCCGCCTGTTTGATGATATTGAGATCATGTTTTAGGCGTTGGCTGAAAAGCGCCACGTCAAAGCTGTGCACCACGATGTTTACTCCTTCTTTCATCCATTGGATTTGACGCGTTGGCTCTAATGAAAAGTGAATACCAATGGACAGTCCTTTGGCGCGGGTTTGGTAAATAATGCTACGGACGGCCGCTTCAAAGTCCGGGTGGTCGTACTGCTCAGGCAAGCCCAAACTCACCGACAAATCGTGTGGACCGATAAACACCGCGTCCAATCCAGGCACCGACAGCAGTTCGTCGAGTCGCTCCAAGGCGGGTACGCTCTCGATGTTGGCGATGCAAAGATTATTAGCATTGTGGTGGGAGATGTATTGTTTTAATTCAGGCGTCATTTCTTCGGCACCCGTCAGGTAATTCTGTAACTTTTCTCCCTTGAGCGGTCGAAATTTAATAGCCCCTACCAACTCCCGAATTTGGGCTGTTGATTCCAAATAAGGCGCTACCACACCCAATGCGCCGCCGTCAATCACCTGGCAGGCCAAAAAAGGGTTGGGTTCGGGAATACGCACAATGGGCGTAATACCCAGTGCCCTGAAAATCTGGCACAATTTGGCCAATTCAGCGCGGTCGAGCGGAATGTGTTCGGTGTCAATAAACACAAAATCAACGCCAGTGCGCTGGATGGCGGCGGGCCACATGGGTGCGGTAAACGTAATGCACGTTCCGTACACATTTTGGCCATTTTTTAATTTTTGGAGTAGCGTGGGAGTAATTGAAGTGCTCATGAGTCTTCCTGATTTGGATAGAAACAGTACTTGCCTTTGGGCGAATGAGGCTATTTATTGGGGGCAGTATTTTAAGTTATAAATAGTCTTAATCGAATAAAAAAAGGTATTAAGGATTGCGTGACTTAAAAACAGATTTTAAGAACACCACAAGACAGATATCCCATTAATGAATAACCAATAATCGTGCTTTAGCACTCAGACCCAAATCATGAAGAACCTTCCCCTTATTGATGTCGCCATCATTTTATTGTATTTAGCCGGAATGGTGGGCGTTGGAGTGTATTTTTCCCGCAAAAATAGCCGGGAAAGTAGCAACAACGCCGAGCAGTTTACTACCGCCTCGGGGCAGATTCCGGGCTGGGCCATCGGTATGTCGATTTATGCGACTTTTCTTAGCAGCAATACCTTTTTGGGCGTGCCGGGCAAAGCCTTCGGGAGCAACTGGAACTCATTTGTGTTTAGCCTTTCGATGCCTTTGGCAGCGTGGGTAGCCACTAAATTTTTCATTCCTTTTTACCGCAATACGGGCGAAGTATCGGCCTATACCAACCTCGAAAATCGTTTTGGGCCTTGGGCACGGTCTTATGCAGTGGTGTGTTTTTTACTAACACAGCTGGCCCGTATGGGGTCTATTTTCTTCGGAATTGCCCTTAGTTTACAGGCCCTGACGGGCTACCCGATGGCTACGATTATGGTGGTAGTGGGGATTTGCATCATTCTTTACACCGTTATGGGAGGCATGGAAGCCGTGATTTGGACCGAAGTCGTACAAGGCGTGATCAAAACGGCGGGTGCGGTCATTATTTTGTGGCTGGTGGTCGACGGTATGTCGGGAGGAATTGGTAAAATCATCGACATCGGGCAAGCCGACAATAAATTCAGCTTGGGCAGCTACGCGCCCGACTTTTCCCAACCTACTTTTTGGGTGGTATTGCTTTACGGGTTCTTTATGAACCTTAATAACTTCGGGATGGACCAAAACTACGTGCAGCGCTACCACACCACCACATCCATCAAAGAAGCAGCCAAGTCGGTGTGGCTATGCGTGTACTTATACGTACCTATTTCGTTGATATTCTTCGTTTTGGGCACATGTCTGTATGCTTATTACCAATCCAATCCTGAATTGTTGGAAGCAGTTAAAATGCAAGCGGCCGCCGATAAGTTGCCCGGCGGAACGCAAGAAGCCATCCAACAATTGGCCGCCACGCTCAAGCCGAGCGATTTTGGAGATAAGGTGATGCCCCATTTCATGGTGACCAAAGTTCCGGCAGGTTTGTTGGGGTTGATTGTAGCCGCGATTTTGTCGGCAGCCATGAGCACCATTAGTTCGGGCATGAACGCTTCGGCCACGGTGTTTTCGGTCGATATTTACCAGCGATATATAAAGTCAAATCTGACTGATAAGCAGTCACTCCGATTATTATACGTGGCCACGACGTTGTTTGGACTCATGGGCATGGTTACGGGTATTGCGATGATTGGCGTCAAGAGTATTTTGGATGTGTGGTGGGTGCTTTCGGGGATTTTTGCGGGGGGTATGTTAGGATTGTTTTTGTTGGGAATCATCTCGCGTCAGACTCGCAACGTGGAAGCCCTAACGGCCACCATGATTGGTTTGCTCGTCATTCTCTGGATGACCTTTTCGGCCCAAATTCCCGATTCTTTGGCGTATTTACGGAGTGCGTTTCATCCCAATATGATTATCGTTGTGGGCACGCTCACCATCTTTTTGGTGGGTATACTTTTGACAAAAATTCGGGGTAATGTGACCGAAAAGACCAAAGAAGAGACCGTTACGGGGGCATAATTGCAATTTTGAAGGGCTTTGGCACGTTTGTTGATTTTGGGTTTTATGCAACACCCTAATCCTCAAAATCCAATGGAAGCACCAAAAGAATTTGTAGCTTTGCTGCGCGATACGCAATTGATTTTGGATACTATGCCCGGCGAAGCCCTTGATATATCAGTCGTTATTCCGCTCTTCAACGAGGAGGAATCGTTACCCGAATTGACCGCTTGGATTGGGCGGGTCATGAAAGAACATCAGTTCAGTTATGAAGTACTGCTGGTCGACGACGGCAGTACCGATGATTCATGGAAAGTGATTCAGAAGCTGGCCGTTAGCGACCCGCACATCAAAGGGGTGCGTTTCAACCGAAATTACGGTAAAACGCCCGCCCTGCAAACGGGTTTTCAGCTAGTACGCGGCAGCGTAGTCATCACGATGGACGCCGACTTGCAGGACAGCCCCGACGAAATCCCCGAGTTGTATCGTATGATTACGGAAGACGGTTTCGACTTGGTGTCGGGCTGGAAACAAAAGCGCTATGACCCCATTTCAAAAACCCTGCCCACCAAGCTATTTAACGCCGTAACCCGCAGCATATCAGGAGTTTACCTCCATGATTTCAACTGCGGTCTGAAAGCCTACAAGCAGCGCGTGGTCAAAAACATTACGCTCTACGGCGAAATGCACCGCTACATTCCAGTGGTGGCAAAGTGGAACGGCTTCCGCAAAATCGGGGAGAAAGTAGTGCAGCACCAGGCGCGCAAATACGGCAGCACCAAGTTTGGATTGGAGCGGTTTGTGAATGGTTTTCTGGATTTGCTTTCCATTACGTTTGTGCACCGTTTCAGCAAAGCGCCCATGCATTTTTTTGGGCTGTGGGGTACGCTCTCGTTTTTGCTGGGCTTTGTCATTACTTTTAGCTTAATTGTCAAGAAAATCTACCTGATTTATACCAATGAGCCTTATCGGAATGTGACCGAAAACCCGCTGTTTTACATGGCTTTAGTGGCCATCGTCATCGGATTTCAGCTCTTTTTAGCGGGATTTTTGGGAGAAATGATGGTCAAACAACACACGGTCAAGCAGGCAGATTATTTGGTTGTGGAGAAGATTGGGGTTTAAGTGTCAGAAATATAGGGTAAGGGTATTCTTATAAAATAAGCTTGTGTGGTGTCTTGAGTGCTGGCAGATTCTCAAATCTGACAAGTGAGGTTTCTCAAAACCTCGCAGCGTTCGGTTTTGAGAAACCTCACTTGTCGGTTAGAAGTAACCGACAACACTGCCTAGCATCATTCCTTGATAGATGGCCCCGCCCCAATAGGAATTTTCATTACTACGCACAAATCCTAACTATCTACTTGTATGCGTACCTCCTCTCTTCTCTTGTTTATTGTCTCGCTTTTGGCTTCCTGCACCACAATTATGGCGCAAGAGCTGGTCAACAACAGTCAGCGCGAAATCGTTTTCAAATCCGTTAACGTCATCCCAATGGATAAGGAGCGAGTCATTGAAAATCAAACGGTTATTATCAAAAACGGTCGAATAACGGCACTGGGCGACGCGGCAAAGGTCAAAGTCAGTAAAGGAGCCTTGGTCATTGATGCAAAAGGAAAATACCTAACCCCTGGTTGGGCTGAAATCCACGCCCACGTTCCCCAAACCGACGATTTTGAGCCCATGAAAGAGGTACTGATGCTCTATCTAGCGAATGGAATCACGACCATTCGGGGGATGCTCGGGCACCAAAAACACCTTGAATTACGGAGTAAAATCAACGACGGAACGATTCTTGGGCCTCATTTTTACACAACGGGTCCTTCATTCAATGGACAGACCGTAAAAACGCCTGAACGAGGGGCCGAAATGGTACGCGAGCAGAAAGCCGCTGGATACGATTTTCTGAAATTACACCCAGGACTCACGAAAGAAACTTTTCCTGCCATTGCCAAAACCGCCAAGGAAGTAGGTATTCCTTTTGTGGGACACGTTTCATTCAATGTCGGCGTTTGGCGGGCTATCGACGCAAAGTATTCGACCATTGATCATTTGGATGGTTTTATTGAAGCCCTCACCCCAGGAATTGATACGCTAGTCGAGCAAGAGGTGGGTTTGTTTGGGGCTTGGATTGCCGATCGGGCAGACGCTTCTCTCATTCCTAAACTAATAGAGGGCATTCGCAACAACCACATACGGGTTGTACC